>JADGRR010000430.1 GCA_017880745.1 Burkholderiales bacterium | reverse complement strand
CGTGCTGCCCGACCCGGCCGCCTGGCGGGCCGCGGCGGTCCGTCACGACGAGTTGTTCGCGGCCCTCGATCCGGGCGCCCGCGTCGGCCTCGTCGCCCGCGAGGCACCGGCCACGATGCTGCTGTGGGAGGCCGGCGACGCTGGCATCGAAGCGCGCGCTGCGCCCTTTCCGGGATATTCCGCGAGCGGCGCCGACATCTTGCTCGCCGCCGACGCGGAGGCCTTGGCGCAGATATGCGGCGCCGCCGACGGGCAGCTATTTGCGGTATTGCGCGCCGGCATCCGCAGCGGTGCCATCGTCTGCTACATCCTGCGCCGGCGCTGCGACCTGGAGGCCCGGGGTTTCGAGGAACTGCTCGACGGCTTGGGCTTCGCCTTCATGGGGGCCTGCCGATGATTTTTTTCAACCCCGCGGGCGGTCCCGAACTGGCCTGCGACGACTGCGGCTGCCGCTGGTTCGACCGCATGAGCGGCACCTGCTACGAGTGCGGCGCGCCGGTCAGCGAGGAATCCCAGGCCGAATATCGGCGGGCTTTGGAAGCGTTCGCGCTGCGACGGAGCCGGGAAAAGGAAGGAACGTAGCGGCGGGACATTCGGGCAAGAATTCGAAACAACGCACTGCCCATAGGCATCGACGTCGCGCCCCCGGTTTCTTGGAAATGCTCATTGCGCGACGGCACAACGCGAGAAGGAACCACCGATGGCTGAGACCCTGTTCGACCGGATCTGGAACGAGCATGTCGTCGCCGACCTGAAGGACGGCTTCGCGCTGCTGCACGTCGACCGCCACCTGATGCACGACGGCGGCGGGCAGAACCTGTTGATGCTGAGGAAACGCGGCTACCAGGTGCGCAACCCGGAACTCACCTTCGCCACCGCCGATCATACGATTTCGACGACCCCGGGCAGGGCCGACACCAATGCCAACGGCGTGCGCTGCCTGAACGACCTGCGCGCGGAAACCAAAGACCGCAACATCCGTCTGTTCGACATCGGTGACCCCGGCCAGGGCATCGTGCACGTGATCGGTCCGGAGCAGGGCCTGAGCCTGCCGGGGGCGCTCATCGTTTGTGGCGACAGCCACACCTGCACCCACGGGGCCATGGGGGCGCTGGCCTTCGGCATCGGCGCCACGGAATGCCTGCACGTCGCCGCGACTCAGACGCTGGTGCAGCGGCGGCCGAAAACCATGCGCGTGAATTTCGCCGGCATCGCTCCCCAGGGGATAACGGCGAAGGACATGATCCTCCACGTCATCGGCCAGCTCGGCACCGCCGGCGGTAGCGGATACGCAGTCGAGTATGCGGGAGCCGCCATCCGCGCGCTGGAAATCGAAGGCCGGCTCACCTTGTGCAATCTCTCGATTGAACTCGGTGCGAAGATCGGCATGATCGCGCCGGACGACAAGACTTATGCTTACCTGCACGGCCGGCCGCTGGCACCCAAGGGGGCGCTGTGGGACCAGGCGCTCGCGTACTGGCGCACGCTGCCTACGGATGCGGAGGCCGTGTTCGACCGCGAAATTACGCTCGACGTGTCCGCGATCGCGCCGCAGATCACCTGGGGCACGAGCCCCGAGCACGTCATCGGCATAGACGAGCGCATTCCCGATCCGGCCGGCGTCGCCGACGCGTCGCGGCGCCGTGCTATGCAAGCGGCGCTCGCCTACATGGACCTGCGCGCAGGCGAACCGATCAAGGGGACCAAAATCGATTGGGTTTTCATCGGCTCGTGCACCAACAGCCGTTTGTCCGATTTGCGCGCCGCGGCGGGCGTGGTACGCGGGCACAAGGTGGCCGCTCACGTGCACGCCTGGGTGGTGCCGGGCTCGGAAACGGTGAAGCGCGAGGCCGAGGCCGAGGGGCTGGATCGAATCTTTCTCGATGCCGGCTTCGAGTGGCGCGACCCGGGCTGCTCGATGTGCCTGGCGGCGAACGGCGAAACGGTGCCGCGCGGGCAGCGTTCCGTGTCCACCTCGAACCGCAATTTCGTCGGACGCCAGGGGCCGGGTGCCCGCACCCATCTCGCCAGCCCGGCGATGGCGGCGGCAGCGGCGCTGGCCGGGTCGATCGCCGACGTACGACAACCGGGGGCAAAGTAATGGAGAAATTTACTCGCCTCTGCGCCATCGCCGTGCCGCCCTGGCGCGAGAACGTCGATACCGATGCGCTGGTCCGCGTCGAGCGTCTGTTCGGCGCCGTGCCGCGCAATGAACTCGGCCCGTACTGTTTCGAATCCTGGCGCTATCTGCCCGACCGCTCGGAGAATCCGGATTTCATCCTCAACCAGCCGCCCTATCGGGAGGCGCAGATCCTGCTCGCAGGCGCCAATTTTGGCTGCGGCAGCTCGCGTGAAGGCGCGGTTTGGGCGCTGGCGGGGCAGGGCATCCGCTGCGTTATCGCGCCGAGCTTCGGTGACATCTTCCGCAACAACTGTTTCCAGAACGGCTTGTTGCCGGTTGAGATGGATTTCGCGCGCATCGAAGCGATCGCGCGCCAGGTCGAAGCCGATCCCGCAGCCAACCGGATCACGGTCGATCTAACCCAAAACGCGGTGATCGCGCCCGATGGCAGCCGCACCGCGTTCCGCATTCCCGAGTTGCGGCGCGAGGCATTGCTCGAGGGCCTGGACGAAATCGAACTCACGCTCAAGCGCGAAGCGCAAATCGCCGCCTTCCAGGCGCGCGACGCAGTTCGCCGGCCATGGATCTACCAGCAATAGGACGAAGGCAGCGGTCGCGCATCGTGGAACTCGGCAACGAAGTCATCGGCTCCACACCCGGGGAGTTCGATGCCTTCGTCGCGGCCGAGATAAGAAAATGGACCAGGGTGATCACGGAAAAGGGCATTCGCGCCGACTGAGCGGCCATGCTCCTGAAGGTCCTGTATATTGGCGCCAAGATAAGATTCCTGATCGCGATACCCTGCTATGTCCGTCACCCGCCCGATTCACGCGTCGATCCCGTCGGTCGACCGGATCCTTAAACTCGCGGCGACGGCGGCCTTGATTGCGGAATATGGCCGCGATGCGGTGGTCGCTGCGGTTCGCGACGATGTCGATCGGCTGCGCGCAAGCCTGGGCAAACGCGACGGTGTGGCGCCGAGCGAGACGACGCCGGAGCGTATTGCAGCGCGGGTGGGCGCGCGACTGAAGATTGCTGCGACGTCATCATTGCAGCCCGTGTTCAATCTGACCGGAACGATCCTGCATACCAATCTCGGCCGCGCGCTGCTGCCGCAGGAGGCGATCGACGCGGTCGCGAGCGTGGCCGGCAATCCGGTGAATCTGGAGTTCGACCTCGCCGAGGGCCGGCGCGGAGATCGGGACCGGCACCTGGAAGCCCTCCTGGTGCAGATCACCGGCGCAGAGAAAGCGACGGTAGTCAACAATAATGCTGCAGCCGTCCTTCTGCTGCTGCACACGCTGGCGCAGCGCAAGGAAGTGATCGTGTCGCGCGGCGAGTTGATCGAA
>JADGRR010000429.1 GCA_017880745.1 Burkholderiales bacterium | reverse complement strand
GCCACGGGCGATCCGTGGCTCGCGTACCAGGCGCTGCGCATCATCAATCCCGCGCCGTATGCTGCGTATCTCAACACGCCGCACGGCCAGGTCCTGTCGGCGTCGCCGGAGCGGTTTCTCAGGCTCGACGGGCGCCGGGTGGAAACGAAGCCGATCAAAGGCACGCGCGCCCGCACGGGCCACCCGCGGATCGACGCCGCGCGCGCGACCGAATTGAAGGCGAGCGAGAAAGACCGCGCTGAAAACGTGATGATCGTCGATCTTTTGCGCAACGACCTGTCGAAAAACTGCGAGCCGGGTTCGGTCAGCGTGCCGAAGCTTTTCGAGGTCGAAAGTTTCGCGACCGTGCACCATCTTGTCAGCACCGTCACCGGCACCCTGCGGCAGGGCCGCGATGCGCTCGATTTGCTGCGCGGCTCGTTTCCCGGCGGCTCGATCACCGGCGCGCCCAAGCTGCGCGCGATGCAGATCATCGAGGAACTCGAGCCGCAGCGCCGCGGCGTCTATTGCGGCGCGATCGGTTATATTGGCGGCGACGGCAACATGGATTTGAATATCGCGATCCGCACGCTGGTCTACACGGGCGGCACGATACGCTTCTGGGCGGGCGGCGGTATCGTCGCCGATTCGCGCCTCGAAGACGAATACCAGGAAACGTTCGACAAGGCTGCCGCGATGCTGAAACTCCTGCAGCAGACGGCGGCCAGCCAACTAGGCGCCTGAGGCACGGGTAAAACGTGGTGGCGGACACGAAACCGCATCGCATTGTGATCGTCGGCGGCGGCGCCGGCGGGCTCGAGCTCGCGACCCGGCTCGGCGATACGCTGGGCCGCCGGCAGCGCGCGACGATCACGCTCGTCGACCGTATGCGCACGCATTTGTGGAAACCGCTGCTGCACGAAGTCGCGGCCGGCAGCATGGATCCCGATCAACACCAGCTCGATTACCTGGCGCAGGCGCGCTGGCATTATTTCCGGTTCCAATTGGGCGAGATGGAGGGGCTGGACCGCGAGCGCCGCGAAGTGGCGGTCGGGCCATGGCGCGACGAAAGCGGCGCCGAAATCATTCCGCGCCGGTGCATTCCGTACGACACGCTGGTGATTGCCGTCGGCAGCCACGGCAACGACTTCGGCACGCCGGGCGCGCGCGAATTCGCGCTGCCGCTCGACACGCCCGCCGATGCCGAGCGCTTTCACCAGCGGCTGCTCAATGCATGCCTGCGCGCGAACGCGCAGCGCGAGCCTTTGCGCGCGGAACAGCTGCAGGTCGTGATCATCGGCGCGGGCGCGACCGGGGTCGAACTCGCGGCGGAATTGCACAAGACGACGCGCGAACTGCTCGCCTTCGGGCTCGACCGCATCAATCCCGAGCGCGACGTGAAATTCACCGTCGTCGAAGCGGCCCCGCGCATACTGCCGGCGCTGCCAGAGCGGCTGTCCGAGGCGACGGAAAAACTGTTGCGCGCGCTCAACGTGCAGGTGTTCACCAACGAGCGGGTGACCGAAGTGACCGCCACCGGCTTGCGCACCGCGAGCGGGCGGCAGCTGCCCGCGGAACTCGTCGTGTGGGCGGCGGGCATCATGGCGCCGGAATTCCTGAAAGACATCGGCGGGCTCGAGACCAACCGGCTCAATCAACTGGTCGTGCAGCAGACGCTGGTCACCACGCGCGACGAAAACATTTTCGCGCTCGGTGATTGCGGCCAATGTCCGTGGCCCGGACATCCGCGCCCGGTGCCGCCGACCGCGCAGGCCGCGCACCAGCAGGCGTCGCATCTGCTCGGCACGCTCAAGCGCCGCTTGCGCGGCAAGCCGCCGCGGCCGTACACGTACCGCGACTTCGGCTCGCTGGTTTCTCTCGGGCAATACAGCACCGTGGGCAGCCTGATGGGAAAGCTTATCGGCGGCGCGCTTTTCATCGAAGGCTACTTCGCGCGCATCATGTACATCTCGCTCTACAAACTGCATCTATACGCGCTGCATGGATTCGCTCGCGTGTTCCTGGAGTCGCTGGCGCACATGATCACGCGGCGGACGGAGCCCCGCGTCAAGTTGCACTGACGTTTTAAGGGGTAAGTCTCAGCGATCGCCGTACACTCATGTCTCAGCGATCGCCGTACAGTTGAAGTAAGGTTTTGGTTTTCTGTAAGGTGTTGCCATGGCTAAAAATCGCGCATTGAACAAAGACGTCGAGAGATGGTGCGCTTGGTGCGCTCTGGCGAGAGTATGCACTTGGTAGCGAATCGGTTTCGCGTCGGAGTTAGCACCGTGGCATTGTGGGTCGGGCGCGCCAAAGGCCAACGTTTGGACCGGGCGGACTTCGCCGATCGCCCGCCAGGTTGTGCGCACGGTTGGAACCGCGTGTGCCGGGACATCGAGCGGCGCATCGTTGAACTGCGCAAGTCGCTGCGCGAGCAAAGCGTCTTGGGCGAATACGGCGCGGCGGCGATTCGAGTCGCGCTCCGCACGGAGACGGACGCGTCTACCCCGTCGATCGCAACCATCAACCGGGTGCTTGCGCGCCAAGGGCTGCAAGACGCCGCACGCCACACGCGACGGGTAGCGCCGCCCAAGGGCTGGTATCTGCCGGCGGTGGCGGCCGGTGAAGCCGAGCTCGACAGCTTTGACCTGATTGAGGAACTGAAGATCGCCAACGGCCCCTTGTTCTGGGTGCTCAACGCCACCTCGCTGCATGGCGGGCTGGTCGATTCCTGGGCCCTGGAGCAGGCCACCGCCAAGCACGTGCTCGAGTGCGTGCTGACGCGTTGGCGGCGCGAGGGACTGCCCGCCTATGCTCAATTCGACAACGGAACGCAGTTCCAGGGCGCGCACCAGTTTGCTGATGCGGTCGGCCGGGTGAGCCGTCTGTGCTTGGCGCTGGGCGTGATACCGGTATTTGCCCCGCCGCGCGAACCCGGATTCCAGAACGCGATCGAAGGCTTTAACGGGCTGTGGCAGGCGAAGGTCTGGCAGCGCTCGACGTTCCAGGACCTTGCCCAGGTCAAAGCGGCCAGCGCACGCTACGTGAGCGCGCATCGTGCGCGCAGCAGTGCCCGGCGGGAACACGCGCCCAAGCGCCGTGCCATGCCGCGAAACTTCAGTCTCAATCTGAACGCGAAGCTCAAAGGCACGATGATCTTCCTGCGCCGCACCGACGAACACGGCCGCGCTCAACTGCTCGGTCAACGCTTTGAAATCTGTGCGAACTGGCCTCATCGTTTAGTGCGCTGCGACGTCGACTTTACCCAACAACGCATCCGCTTCTACGCGTTGCGCCGCAAAGATCCTGCCGACCAGCCACTGCTTCATGAGATTCCTTACCAACGTGAACACAAACGATTTTATGGTGCAATATGACTGTACGGCGATCGCTGAGACTTACCCGGTAAGGTGTAATTTCTTTACCGCCCACTGCCCACTGCCCACTGCCCACTGCCAACTGCCCACTGCCCACTGCCAACTGCCAACTGCCCA
>JADGRR010000428.1 GCA_017880745.1 Burkholderiales bacterium | reverse complement strand
CTATACCAACAACCGCGAGTTCAAGCGTTCGCCGCGGATGATCGCTTCCGCCGAAGGCATGTACTACACCACGGTCGAAGGCAAGAAGGTGCTCGACGGTCTGGCGACGCTGTGGTGCGTCAATGCCGGACATTGCCGGCCGAAAATCGTCGAGGCGATACGCAAGCAGGCCGGCATCCTCGATTTCTCCTCGTCATTCTCGCTCGGCCATCCGCTGCCGTTCGAAGTCGCGCGCCGCATCGCCGGGCTCGCGCCCGAGGGCCTGGAGCAGGTGTTTTTCGTCAATTCCGGCTCCGAGGCGGTGGATACGGCACTGAAAATAGCGCTCGCCTACCACCGCCTGAAGGGCGAGGGCACGCGCACCCGCTTTATCGGCCGCGAGCGCGGCTATCACGGCGTGAACCTCGCCGGCATTTCGGTGGGCGGCGTGTCCGCCAATCGCAAGGCCTACGGCGTGATGCTGCCGGGCGTAGATCATCTTCGCCACACCCATGACCCTGCGCGCAGCGCCTTCTCGCGCGGCCAGCCGGCCGAGGGCGCCGAGTTCGCCGACGAACTGGAGGCCCGCATCGTCCCGCTGCATGATGCGTCCAACATCGCCGCGGTGATCGTCGAGCCCGTATCGGGCGCGGGCGGAGTGCTGATTCCGCCGCAGGGCTATCTGCAGCGCCTGCGCCAGATCTGCGACAAGCATGGCATCCTGCTCATATTCGACGAAGTGATCACCGGCTTCGGGCGCCTGGGCAAGCCGTTCGCGAGCGAATATTTCGGCGTCACGCCCGATCTGATCACCTTCGCCAAGGGCATCACCAGCGGCACCGTGCCCCTGGGCGGCGTAATCGTGAAACGCGCGATCTACGACACCTTCATGCAGGCGCCGGGCGCCGGGGTCGAATTCTTTCACGGCTACACCTATTCTGGACACCCGCTGGCCTGTGCCGCGGCGCTGGGCACCCTGGATACCTACGCTGAAGAGGGCTTGCTGACGCGGGCGCAGACGCTGGCCGCGGACTTCGAGAATGGCGTGCACGCGTTCAAGGGACTGCCGCACGTGATCGATTGCCGCAACCTCGGCCTGATCGGCGCGATCGAGTTCGCGCCGCGCGCGGGCGCCCCGGGGGCGCGTGCGAAGGAGGTGTTCGAAAAATGCTGGGACCGCGGCGTGTTCGTGCGCCCCATCGGCGACAACATCGCCTTCTGTCCGCCGTTGATCGCGGAGAAGAAACACCTGGACGAAATGTTCGGCGTCACGGCAGAAGTGGTGCGTGGCTTGACTTGAATTGAATTGAGGCGCGAAGCCATGAACGCAGGATCCAAACCGACAGATATACAGATCAACGCCGAGCGGCTGTGGGGCTCGCTCATGGACATGGCGAAAATCGGCGCCACGCCCAAGGGCGGGGTGAAGCGCCTGACGCTGACCGATCTCGACCGGCAGGGGCGCGACCAGTTCGTTTCCTGGTGCACGGCAGCTGGCCTCGCCGTCACCGTGGATGGCGTTGGCAATATTTTCGCGCGCCGTGCCGGACGCAACAACGCGTTGCCGCCGGTGGTCTCCGGCAGCCATCTCGACACCCAGCCTTCGGGCGGACGCTTCGACGGCTGTTTCGGCGTGATGGCGGCGCTGGAAGTGGCGCGCACGCTCAACGACCGCGACCTACAGACCGAGGCGCCATTCGAAGTCGCGATGTGGACTAACGAGGAAGGTTCGCGTTACTTGCCGGTGATGGGCGGCTCGGGCGCGTTTACCGGTGCGCATACAGTGGAGGAAATCCTGGCCGCGCCCGATCTCGATGGCGTGTCGTTCGGCGACGCGCTGCGCGCGATCGGCTACGCCGGCGCGGCGCCGGTGGGCGGGCGCAGGCTGGGCGCCTATTTCGAGGCGCACATCGAGCAGGGACCGCTGCTGGAGAACACCGGCAATACCATTGGCGTGGTGACCGGGGCGCTCGGGCAGCGCTGGTTCGAGGTGGCGGTTCGCGGCATGGACGCGCATGCCGGCCCCACGCCCATGCATCTGCGCCGCGATGCGCTCTACGGCGCAAGCTTCCTGATCCAGGAGGTCAACCGGCTCGCCAAGGCGACCGAGCATTCGCGCGGCACCGTCGGCATGATCGTGAACCGGCCTAACTCGCGCAACGTCGTTCCCGGAGAAACGGTGATCTCGGTGGATTTTCGCGATACCGATGTTTTCGGCCTCGACCGGATGGAGCAGGGAATACGTGCAGCGGCGCAGAGGATCTCAGCCGAACATGCACTCGAAATCGACATGCGCCAGACGGTTTTTTTCCCGCCTTGTCATTTCGATGCCAGTTGTGTCGCCGCGGTGCGCGCGGGTGCGGCGCGCCTGGGCTACCGCCACATGGACATCGTGAGCGGCGCCGGCCACGATGCGGTCAATATCGCAGGCGTGGCGCCCACGGCCATGATCTTCGTGCCCTGCGAGGGCGGCATCAGCCACAACGAAATCGAAAACGCGACGCCCGAGGATGTCGCCGCCGGCTGCAACGTGCTGTTGCAGGCGGTGCTGGCGCAAGCCGGCTAGCGGCCCGAAGGCGCCGTTATCCAGATTAGCCTTGCGCGAAGCTAATGGTTCCCTTGCCTTGGCGCCTGGCCTCATATCGTTGTCGGTCAGCCGCGATCAACAGGGAACCGGCATCCGCGGCGTGATTGGGAAAAAGGGCAATGCCCAGGCTGCCCGAGAGCGCGCGGCCGATGTCTGGCTCTCGGAGCGGGTTTTCGGTACTGGCGATGATCGAACCGGCGACGCACTTGGCTGCGTCGTGATGGCTCGCATCCATTGTCAGAACAACTACGAACTCGTCGCTACCGACGCGGGCGATCCGATCGTTTTCGCCCTGCTTGCACAATTCGCGCGGGTAGTTCGTGCACTCGATCGCCCATTCTTCGAAACCGAGCAAGGTCAGGCCCTGGGTCACGGCCACGCGCCATGAGGCTTTCGCTCGCAGTTGGGCAACCGTTTCCATTTCGGTTTTCATTTCAGCGCCCCCTGCTTGAAGGAATGGCCGTCATGACCATAGGCGAGCGGCGCAATGAGGAAGAATGCAACGGGCAGAAAACGTTTCATCGTCCTTGTGGAACTCGCGTCAAACTCCGCGGTACAGATACTATCGAAGACGCTACACCAATTCACACGAAAAATCAAGTTATTATCGCGATATTCTAAGGGTTTACTTCATTATTCTCCGGTTGTGAAAAGCGAGACCCGCTGGACCTCATCGGGGCGACTCTTGGGGCTAACAGTAAGCACGCCCAGCGTAGACGCGCGCAAGCGCGCTAGCTGTCCTGGGCCTTCGCCGTATCCGCGAGCCGCACCACTTTGTCCGCAGCGTGCTTCTCCTCCAGCTGCACCGATTCGATCTGCTCGAAGCGCTGGGTGATCTTGCGGCTGGAGACGTGGATTTCCTCTACGTCCTTGCCGGCGAGGCGGATGTGGTCGGCGAGTTTCTTCATGCG
>JADGRR010000043.1 GCA_017880745.1 Burkholderiales bacterium | reverse complement strand
CGCACCTCGGTGCTGGAGCATTACGGCATCAAGACCCTGCTCTACGGCACGCTGCTGCCCGGTCCCGACATCGGCAAGCGCTGCGCCGACATCATGCGCGGCACGCGCGATGCAGGCTTCGAAGTCGGCATCCATACCTGGGACCACGTCAAATGGCAGGATCACGTGGCGAGCCGCGGCGAGCGCTGGACCGGCGAGCAAATGGGCGCGGCCTACCGGCGCTTTTCGGAGATTTTCGGCGAACCCGCGCGCACCCATGGCGCCGCCGGCTGGCAGATGAACCTGCACGCGCTGCGTCTGACGCAGCGCCTGGGTTTCGACTACTGCTCGGACACGCGCGGGCGCTGTCCCTTCATCCCGGTCTACCGCGGCGAGATCGTCGCCTGCCCGCAATTGCCCACCACCCTGCCGACCCTCGACGAACTGATCGGCCTTGAAGGATTGACGGCAGACAATGTCGCAGTGCATTTGCTCCGCTTGTCCGAAAATCCGCCGCCCACCGGCCATGTCTACACCCTGCATGCCGAGTTGGAGGGAATGAAATTCCTGCCGCTGTTCGAGGCCCTGCTTGCGGGCTGGCAGGCGATGGGCTACGAGCTCGTCCCCATGCGCGCACTCTTCGCAGGGCTGAAGCTGCCGCTGCTGCCGCGACACGAGTTGGTGATGGGGGAAATCCCCGGCCGCTCGGGCACGCTCGCATTGCAAGGAAAGGAGTTCCTCGCATGACCTGCCCGAGGAACAGCCCGGCGAGATCGCGCGCGAACTGGAAAATTTTTTCGTCTGAGGCAATGGCGAAGGTCTTCGGCCAATATGCGCTTTCAGAACTGACGAAACAGCCCCGGGATCAGGAAGGTATCAGGGGATGTGTGCGCTCGTTCTGTATCAGGCGCGAGCAGGGTTGCGTTCCGGTCTCGATTCATCAACAATACGGGCACAGGCCGGTTTCGGTCACACTATAGGAATATATGGAAAAACATATAGTTAGCGACTTTTCTCTGCCTTGTACCGGAGGCGCGACATTTCATCTGTCCGAGGCCAAAGAGAAGTTTCTGGTGCTGTATTTCTATCCCAAGGACAACACCCCGGGTTGCACCACCGAGGGCATCCAGTTTCGCGACCTGCACCCGCAGTTCCAGAAACTGGGCTGTGGCATCTACGGCATTTCGCGCGACAGCCTCAAATCGCATGAAGGTTTCAAGGCGAAACTCGGTTTTCCTTTCGATCTGCTCGCCGACACCGAAGAGAGCGTGTGCACCCAGTTCGGCGTGATCAAGATGAAAAACATGTATGGCAAACAGGTGCGCGGCATCGAGCGCAGCACTTTCGTCCTCGACCGCGAGCGTGTCATCCGGCGCGAGTGGCGCGGCATCAAGGTTCCCGGTCATGTGCAGGAGGTATTCGATTTTGTTAAGACCCTCTAAAGATCAGATGAACAAGGGGGCAACGTCCCCTTGTCCCCCGAGGTGGGAGACCGAAGGTCGGGACCACCCGAAGAGGTGGGGGACTTTCCCTTCAAGGGAGATCGAGACCTTCGGAGCGTACATCCCCCAAGTCAGAGGCAGCGCTTAGCGCGCCACGAACTTGACCAGAGCTTCCGCAACAGAAATGCGGCATTCGACGTAAATGCCGACCAAGCACCCATGACCAAGCGCAAGACCCGCTCCGACTCCGGCAAGTCACCGACCAAGCTGTTCGTGCTCGACACCAACGTGTTGATGCACGATCCCACCAGCCTGTTCCGTTTCGAGGAGCACGACGTATTCCTGCCGATCATGACGCTGGAGGAGCTCGACAGCAACAAGAAAGGCCTGTCCGAGGTCGCGCGCAATGCGCGCCAGGCGAGCCGCTACCTGGACGAAATCGTCAGCAGCGTGGCCGGCAAGATCGACGCGGGCATCCCGCTCAAGCGCCATGCGGCGGATCCCGCCGCGGGCAAGCTGTTCCTGCAGACCCAGGCGCTGGACAGCGCGCTGCCCGAATCTCTCGCCCTGGGCAAGGCGGACAATCACATCATCGGCGTGGTGATGGCCCTGCAGCGGCAGCAGCCGCAGCGGCAGGTCATCCTGGTATCCAAGGACATCAACATGCGCATCAAGGCGCGTGCGCTGGGGCTCGCCGCCGAGGACTATTTCAACGACAAGGTGCTGGAGGACATCGATCTCCTCTACACCGGCGTGCGCGAACTGCCGGCGGACTTCTGGGACCTGCATGCCAAGGAAATGGAATCCTGGAAAAAGGAAGGACGCACCTTCTACCGCGTCAAGGGGCCGCTGTGCCAGCATCTGCTGGTGAATGAATTCGTCTATCAGGAAAGCGAGCGTCCGCTGCACGCGATCGTGCGCGAGCAGGCCGGGCGCACTGCGGTGCTCGAAACCATCAAGGACTATTCGCACCAGAAGAACAACATCTGGGGCATTACCGCGCGCAACCGCGAGCAGAATTTCGCCCTCAATCTGCTGATGAACCCGGAGGTCGACTTCATCACCCTGCTCGGCCAGGCCGGCACCGGCAAGACCCTGCTCACCCTGGCCGCCGGCCTGATGCAAACGCTGGAGAGCAAGATTTTTTCCGAGATCATCATCACCCGCGTGACCGTGCCGGTGGGTGAGGACATCGGCTTCCTGCCCGGAACCGAAGAAGAGAAAATGAACCCGTGGATGGGCGCGCTGGAGGACAACCTCGACGTGCTCAACAAGTCCGACGATGAAGGCGGCGAATGGGGACGCGCCGCGACGCGCGACCTGATCCGTTCGCGCATCAAGGTGAAGTCGCTCAATTTCATGCGCGGCCGCACTTTCCTCAACAAATACCTGATTATCGACGAGGCGCAGAATCTCACGCCGAAGCAGATGAAGACGCTGATCACGCGCGCGGGCCCGGGCACCAAGGTGGTGTGCCTGGGCAATATCGCGCAGATCGACACACCCTACCTGACCGAAGGCTCGTCCGGCCTCACCTACGTCGTCGATCGATTCAAGGGCTGGTTGCACGGCGGCCACGTCACGCTGCAGCGCGGCGAGCGCTCGCGCCTGGCGGACTTTGCGGCGGAAGTGCTGTAGCACCTGCGCTGCTCGAAATGGCGGGCGGCGGAATTGACATGGCGGACCTGACACGGGCCGCGCGCTAATGAAAACCGTTCGCAATATCCCCGGCCACCCTTTATAATCCGCGATTGGAGGCCGCCTAAAGACACCTCCCCTGCTATTGCAATAGTCATCCAACAACGCGTATTACTCGAGGAGGCATCATGGATCGCCGAAGCTTTCTTAAAACCACCGCAACCATTTCCGCGGCGGGCGCACTGGGTTCTTTGTCCGGCCTGGCGCGGGCGCAAACCGCACCCTGGGCCAACGGCACGCGCTGGCGCAGCTTCGAAGTCACCACGCGCATCGAGGTGGCGAAGCCCGAAGGCGTGACCAGGGTATGGCTGCCTCTGCCCCTTGCCGCCGATACCGACTGGTTAAAAACGTTCGGCAACAGCTGGAGCGGCAACGCTGCCAACGCAAAGGTGATGCCGCTTTCCAAATACGATGCGGCCCTGATGTACGCCGACTGGCAAGCCGGAACGGAGCGGCCCGCGATCGAGGTCGTGAGTCGTTTTTCCACCCGGGACCGTGCGCTCGACTGGGCGAATCCGGGCAAGGTCGAGCCGGTGGAGAAGGCCGTGCTCCGGCGCTACCTCGAACCCACTGAACATGTCCCGACCGATGGCATCGTGCGCGACACGGCGATCAAGGTCACCAACGGCGCCCGCGGCGACGTCGAAAAAGCGCGCGCCATCTATGAATGGATCGTGGACAACACTTTCCGCGATCCGAAGACACGCGGTTGCGGCATCGGCGATATCAAAGTCATGCTGGAATCCGGCAACCTGGGCGGAAAATGCGCCGATCTGAGCGCCCTGTTCGTCGGCCTTGCCCGTGCCGTCGGCATTCCGGCGCGCGATGTCTACGGCGTGCGCGTAGTCCCTTCCCAATGGGGCTACAAGAGCCTCGGTGCCGGCAGCAGCGATATCACGCGCGCGCAGCATTGCCGCGCCGAGTTCCATAGCCCCGCTTTCGGATGGGTACCAGTCGACCCGGCGGACGTGCGCAAAGTCGTGCTGGAGGAGCCTCCCGGCAATTTGTCCATTGGCGACGACAAGGTGAGACTCGCGCGCGCCAAGCTGTTCGGCGCCTGGGAAATGAACTGGCTCGCCTACAATTACGCCCAGGAACTGGCGCTCCCGTCAGGCAGCGGCGAAAAAATCGGCTTTCTCATGTATCCGCAGTGCGAGACCGCTTCCGGTCGCAAAGACAGCCTGGATCCGGACCATTTCAAATATCAGATCAGCGCAAAGGAAATCACGGTTTGAGCGGCAGGCGCGACGCCTCGTCGCATCTCAGGGCGCGCAGCGCGCCGGTCCGCGCTGCCACCAAGCTCGCGGCCGCGCTGCTCGCGCTGTGCGGCTTCGTGCTAGGGGCGGGCGCCGCGCATGGCGGCGAATTGAAACCGTGGACCGGCGGTGCGACGCCCGCGCTCGCGCTGAAGGACCCGACAGGCAAGCCACACAACCTGACTGATTACCGCGGCAAGGTCGTGCTGTTGAATTTCTGGGCGACCTGGTGCGCACCCTGCCGCGAGGAACTGCCGTCGATGCAGGCGCTGCGCGAGCGGCTTGCCGGCAAGGGGTTCGAGGTGATCACGGTGAACCTGATGGAGTCGGAGGAAAAAATAACCGCTTTCCGCGAGTCTGAACTCATCGACTTGCCCGTCCTCATGGACCGGGACGGCGCGGCGGCGAAGCGCTGGAAGGTCCGCATGCTGCCGATAAGCTTCGTCATCGACCGCCAGGGCGCGATCCGCTACCAGCTGGTGGGAGAGGCCAACTGGACCGGACCGGAGGTCGCGCCGGTAATCGAGCGTCTGATCGGCGCCGACAGGAAAAGTCAATCCGCCTCCGCCGCGCGATGAACGGCGCCAAAGGCGTCCGTTCCAGCGCGTGGATTTGAACCAGCGCGAGGCCCGGCCGCGCTTCCGTTTAAAGGCTCTTGTGCGTGCCGTCGCAAAACGGCGGCGTATGCGTGCGCTTGCACCCGCACAGCGCCAGTTTCTCGGCCTTGGCTACAGTGAATTTTACCGGAGTGAACGGCCCGCCCTTGTGCGAGCCGTCGCAGAACGGCTGGTTTTTCGACAGTCCGCAGGCACACCACCAGTAATCGGCGGGAGCCAGTTCAAGGACATAAGGGGCTTTCTGCGGACATGCGGGTTCAGCCATAAGACCTCCAGATTGGTTGGTACAACACGTGGTGACTTGAATCGCGTCCTCGGATATTGCAGAGCTGCGATGTTGCGCGGACGAAAGACCGTCCGCGCGAATCGTCGATTGCGCACGGATGAAAAGCACATCCGCGCGCAATCGGCGATCTTGTATTAAATCCCCGCACTTCGTTGCTTATATCGATAACCGTGTTTTAGTTCCGGCATAACGCGCTTCGCGCATTAGCCTCCACTGAAACTTCGTTTTCCGTGCGCATGCGCTTTTCATCCGCGCGGAAAACACGGTTGGCGCGCGCAGCGCGCAGATCGATCAATACCGCCCCGGATCCGCGTAGTTTTCAAACCGTGTGTACTCGCCGATGAAGGTCAGATTCAGAGTGCCGATCGGGCCATTGCGCTGCTTGCCGATGATGATTTCCGCTTTGCCCTTGTCGGCGCTCTCGGGGTTGTAGACCTCGTCGCGGTAGATGAACAGGATCAGGTCGGCGTCCTGCTCGATGGCGCCGGATTCGCGCAGATCGGACATGACCGGGCGCTTGTTGGGGCGCTGCTCCAGGCCTCGGTTGAGCTGCGATAGCGCCACCACCGGCACTTTCAGCTCCTTCGCCAGCGCCTTGAGCGACCGCGAAATTTCCGAAATCTCGGTGGCGCGGTTCTCGCCGTACGAGGTGGACGACATCAGCTGCAGGTAGTCGACTACCACCAGGCCCAGGCCGTCATACTGGCGGTGCATGCGGCGCGCGCGCGCGCGCAGTTCGAGGCAGTTCAATGCCGGCGTCTCGTCGATATGGATCGGCGCGTCGTGCACCTTGCCCACGGCGTCGGTCAGGCGGCTCCAGTCCTCGTCGGAGAGCCGCCCGGTGCGCAGCTTCATCTGGTCCAGCCGCCCGATGGAACCGAGCATGCGCATGGCGAGTTGGGAGCCTGCCATCTCCATGCTGAATACCGCCACCGGCAGGCGGTCGTTCACCGCTACGTGCTCGGCGATATTGAGCGCGAACGCGGTCTTGCCCATGCTCGGCCGCCCGGCGACGATGATCAGATCGCCCTGCTGCAGTCCCGAGGTTTTCTGGTCGAGATCGTGGAAGCCGGTGGCGATGCCGGTGATGTCGGAAGGGTTGTCGCGGTGATAGAGCATGTCGATGCGCTCCATCACCTGTGCCAGGATCGGCTGGATTTCGACCAGCCCCTGGTGACCGCGTGCACCGGCCTCGGCGATCTCGAACACCCGCGACTCCGCCTCGTCGAGCAGCTGCCCCACGTCCTTGCCCATCGGGTTCAAGGCGGTATCGGCGATGCCGGTTCCCACTTCGATCAGCCGCCTCTGGATCGCGCGCTCGCGCACGATCTCGGCGTAACGCCGGATGTTGTGGGCCGAAGGCGTGTTCTGCGCCAGCGCTCCCAGATAAGCGAGTCCGCCGGTCTTGTCCTTGTCTTCGCTCTGCTCGATCGACTCGAACACCGTGACCATGTCGGCGGGCCGGTTCTTCTCCATCAGCTTGCCGATGTGGCGGAAGATGCGGCGGTGGTCATCGCGGTAAAAATTGCTTTCCGCGAGGATATCTGCGACCCGCTCCCAGGCCTGGTTGTCGAGCAGCAAGCCGCCCAGCACCGACTGCTCGGCTTCGATCGAATGCGGCGGGACCCTCAGCTGCACCAGCTGCGGATCGTTCACCACTTGAGAGTTTGGTTGGGCCATGGGGCGCACTTTATGCGAAAACAAATTCTACCAGTAGTCCGCTGAGGTCACAGGCATTCGAGGGGCTGCCGCGAAAAAAGATATCTGCACTGGATTGAGCAGCGTCGCATGTTACGAAAAGACCTGCGCGCTGCGCGCGCCAACCGTGTTTTCTGCACGGATGAAAAGCACATCCGTACAGAAAACACGGTTATGGATAGAAGCACCAATGGCTTGGGGTTGTTTTTATACAAGATCGCCGATTGCGTGCGGACGGGTTCATCGTCCGCGCACAATCGGCGATCCGCGCGGACGGGGCGCCGTCCGCGCAAGTTCTGGCGTTGCAGCTCGACCTATCCTGCCCCGTCCGCACGCAATCGGCGATCTTGAATAAAAAAAGGCGGACGAGCCGCCTTTCTTAATCAACGGCTTGACTGTTACTCTACCGTCTCGCCCAACACCGAAACGGTGATGTGCACCACCACGTCCGAATGCAGTGCGATCGCAATCGAACTGTCGCCGACCTGCTTCAACGGCCCTTGCGGCAGGCGGATGGCGGCGCGCTCGATGGTGAAGCCTTGAGCTTGCAGCGCCTCGACGATGTCATAGGTGGTGACCGAACCGAACAAGCGCCCGTCCACGCCGGCCTTGCGCGAGACCTGGACCGTCAGGCCGTCGATCTTGGCACCGGCTTCCTGCGCCTTGGTCAGCGCCTCGTTCTGCGCCAGCTCCAGGTCGCCCCGGCGCGCTTCGAACGCGGCGAGATTGTCGGGCGTCGCGCGCTTGGCCTTGCCATGAGGGATCAGGTAATTGCGGGCGTAGCCTTCCTTCACCTTGACCACGTCGCCCAGGCCGCCGAGGTTGATTACTTTTTCCAGCAGTATGACTTGCATAGCCGGGCTCCTCAGTGCAGATCGGTATAGGGCAGCAGCGCAAGATAGCGCGCGCGCTTGATCGCCGTGGACAACTGGCGCTGATATCCCGCCTTGGTGCCGGTAATGCGCGCCGGGATGATCCTGCCGTTCTCGTTGATGAAGTCCTTGAGGATTTCGATGTCTTTGTAATCGATCCACTCGATCTTCTCCGCGGTAAAGCGGCAGAACTTGCGGCGCTTGAATAGCTGGCGCGCGCCTTTCTTGTCGTCTTTCTTGTCGCCGCGGCCTTTGCCTTTGCCCTTGGCGCCTCTTCTTGGTGGTGGCATGTCAAACTCCTTCTACGAATTCAATGTTGGTTGCGTGTAATACCAGCTGCTTGCTGTCGCGGCTCTTGCCGGCCAGGAATCCGGTGACTTTCACCTGCATTCCAGGCCTGGCCGCCGCCATCAGGCGCGCTTCGCGCTCGAAGGCCAAACCGGCCACCTCGCACTGCACCGCGCGCTTGGCCCCGGCTTCGATCTGCTCGGAGGCGTGGCTAAGCCTGAAATTGACCACCGGAATACCGGCAGGCGTGTAGCGCAACGCGTCGAGTTCGATCAGATTGCCGGACAGCACGAGCTGGTTGTCCAATATGCTCAGGCAGCAGCGGTTGTCGTTGCGGCTACCGCCGCGACAGCTGCTTCAGCCGGCTTGGGCGCCTCGGCCGCCTTCGGGGCTTCCCCGTTCAGCACCGAGCGCGCCTTCTCTTCCTTCATCATCGGCGAGGGTGCGGTGACCGCGGCCTTCATCTGCACCGTGAGATGGCGCAGGACGGCATCGTTGAACTTGAATGAATGCTCGAGTTCGTCCAGGGTTTCCTGATCGCACTCGATGTTCATGAGCACGTAATGCGCCTTGTGCATCTTGGCGATAGGGAAGGTCATCTGGCGCCGGCCCCAATCTTCGAGGCGGTGGATCGCACCTTTGCGGCCGGTGATGGTGCTGCGATAGCGCTCGATCATCGCGGGCACCTGCTCGCTTTGATCGGGATGGACGATGAATACGATTTCGTAATGTCGCATGCAGTCTCCTTATGGGTTAAGCCTCCCGTCATGCGTAACGGTGAGGCAAGGTGGGCCGGATCAGTGAACCGGCAATCGGCGAAAAGCGTGTGATTGTAAAGGGAAAGCACCCCTGAAGGCAAATATTTCTCAGCCCCTTGCGGAGCGCCGGCGGCGCGACTCGAACAACACCACCCCGCTCGCGACCGAGACGTTGAGGCTTTCGACTTGTCCCAGCATGGGAATTTTCACCAGTTGGTCGCAGGTCTCGCGCGTGAGGCGCCGCAAGCCCTCGCCTTCGGCGCCCAGCACCCAGGCGAGCGCAACGGGCAACTGCGCCGAGTAGAGGTCCTCAGCAGCGTCCGAGTCTGCGCCCACCACCCAGATGCTGCGCTCCTTCAACTCGCGCAGGGTGCGCGCCAGATTGGTGACCGCGACATAGGGCACGCTGTCGGCCGCGCCGCTCGCCACCTTGATCACCGTCGCCGACAGGCCAACGGCACGGTCCTTGGGCGCAATCACCGCGTGGCAGCCGGCGGCATCGGCCACGCGCAGGCAGGCGCCGAGGTTGTGCGGGTCCTGCACGCCATCGAGCACCAGCAGCAGCGGCGGTTCCTTGAGTTCGTCCAGCAAGTCGTCGAGCGCGACGTGCAGACGCACCGCATCCACTCGCGCCACAACGCCCTGGTGCCTTCCGGGCGGCGCCATCCCGTCCAGGCGCCGCGTGTCCACCTGCAGCACGCGCAGCTTCAGGCCCTCGGCGAGTTTCGTCAGGTCGCGCATGCGCGGATCGGCGCGCGCGCTGTCGCAATAGAGCTCATGCACGCTTTTCGCGTCCAGGCGCAGCCGCGCGGTGATGGCGTGAAAGCCGTGAATGAAAGTGGTGCTCGCCAAGACTCAGCCCTTTTTCTTTTTTGGAGTCGGAGCAACGTCTTCGGCCAGCCGAAAATCGATCTTGCTCGAATCCAGGTCCACGCGTACGAGCTTCACCCGCACGCGGTCGGCGAGGCGAAAACGCCGCGCGGTGCGCTCGCCCAGCAACTGGTGCCTGGCCGCGTCGAAATGATAATAATCTTCGCCCAGTTCGGATATATGCACCAGGCCCTCGACGTAGACATCGTCCAGCGCGACGAAAATGCCGAAGCCGGTGACGGCACTGATCGAGCCCGGAAATTCCTCGCCGATGCGGTCCTGCATGTAATAGCACTTGAGCCAGGATTCGACATCGCGCGTCGCTTCGTCGGCACGGCGCTCGGTCATGGAGCAATGCGCGCCGAGTTCCTCCCAGTTGCCTGGGCTGTAGCTTTTCCCGGCGAGCGCGGCGTTGATGGCGCGATGGACCACCAGATCCGGATAGCGCCGGATGGGCGAAGTGAAATGGGTATAAGCCTCGTAGGCGAGGCCAAAATGACCGACGTTTTCCGGACTGTACTGCGCCTGCTTCAGCGATCGCAGCAGCACCGTCTGCAGCAGCTGGATATCGGGACGGCCCTTGATCCTGGCAAGCAGCTTCGCGTAATCCTTCGCGTGCGGTGTCTCGCCGCCGGTGAGATCCAGGCCGAACTGCTTGAGAAAGGTCCTGAGCGCCTCCAGCTTCTCCGGCGTCGGTCCCTCGTGCACACGGTACAGCGCCGCGTGCTTGCGGCTCTTGAGGAAATCGGAGGCGCAGACGTTGGCAGCCAGCATGCATTCCTCGATCAGGCGGTGCGCGTCGTTACGCTGCGTCTGCACGATGTTCTCGATCTTTCCCTGCGCATCGAACAGCATCTGCGTCTCGATGGTCTCGAAATCGATGGCGCCGCGCTTCTCCCGCGCCTTGGCCAGGACGTGATACAGCGCATACAGATCCTGCAAATGCGTCACCAGATGGGCCGGCACCGGCTCGCCCTGCGCCGGTTGCAGGCCGAGCGCCGCCGCCACGCGGTTGTAGGTCAGGCGCGCCTGCGAGCGCATCACCGCGGCGTAGAAGCGGTAGGGCCCGATCTCGCCCTGCGCATCCACGCTCAGTTCGCACACCATGCACAGGCGGTCCACGTTCGCATTGAGCGAACACAGGCCGTTGGAGAGCTTCTCCGGCAGCATCGGAATCACGCGGCGCGGGAAATACACCGAATTGCCGCGTTCGCGCGAGGCGGTGTCCAGCGCATCGCCGGGGCGCACGTAGTGGCTCACGTCGGCGATCGCCACCCACAGGCGGAAGCCCTTGCCCTCGCGCTTGCAGTGCACGGCATCGTCGAAGTCCTTCGCCGTCTCCCCATCGATGGTCACCAGCGGCAGCGCGCGCAGGTCCTCCCGCCCCTTCGCGTCGTTCGGTCGCACCTCGTCGGGAAGCTTTTCCGCCAGGCGCAATACCGCGCTCGAGAATTCGTACGGCAACTCGTGCTTCCGGAGCGCGATTTCGATTTCCATGCCCGGGTCGGCGTAATTGCCGAGCACTTCGACGATGCGCCCTGCCGGCTGCGCATTCTTGTCCGGCTGGGCGACGATTTCCACCGTCACCACCTGGCCGGGCGCAGCCCCCATGTCCGCACCGGCCGGGATCAGAATATCCTGGCTGATGCGCCGGTTCTCGGCGGCGACGAAGGCGACGCCGTGCGGTTTGTGCAGCCGCCCGACCAGGCGCGTATTGGCGCGCGAAATGATTTCCACGATGGCGCCTTCCGGGCGGCCGCGCCGGTCGATGCCGCTTGCGCGCGCCATGACGCGGTCGCCGTGCAGCACCTTGCGCATCTCCTTCTCGGACAGGAACATGTCGGGCCCGCCTTCATCGGGCACGAGAAAGCCGTAGCCGTCCGGATGCCCTTCGACGCGGCCCGCAACGAGATCGAGCTTGCCCGCCACCAGGATCGCGTCCTTCCGGTTGCGCATGATCTGGCCTTCGCGCTCCATCGCGCGCAGCCGCCGGCGGAAACCGTCCACCTCGCCGGGCTCGATACGCAGCAAATGGCACAGGGTTTCCTCCTGCACCGGGATACCTTCCTTCGCCAGGGTGTCGAGTATCAGTTCGCGGCTCGGCAACGGATATTCGTAGCGCTCGGCTTCGCGTTCATAGTGCGGATCGCGCGCCCGGCGCGCGGGCGCATCGGTGCCGGAACGCGGGGCGCTTGCGGCAGGCGCATCCGGCGCGCGCGCTGGGCGCGAACTCGGCGCCTGCGCGGGACGCGAGCCTGGATCGCGCTCAGAACGCGGGCCTGTATTGCGCGCGGGACGCGGGTCTGTATTGCGCGCGGGACGCGCAATGGGGTTAAGTCTAGGGGGTTTCTGCGTTG
>JADGRR010000427.1 GCA_017880745.1 Burkholderiales bacterium | reverse complement strand
GTCACTTTTCCCAACAGCCCGTTCAAGCTGCACCAGCAGTTCGAGCCTGCCGGCGACCAGCCCGAGGCCATCGCCAAGCTGGTCGAGGGCGTGGAAGACGGGCTCGCCTATCAGACCCTGCTCGGCGTGACCGGTTCGGGCAAGACCTACACCATGGCCCAGGTGATCGCGCGCCAGGGCCGGCCGGCGCTGATCATCGCGCCGAACAAGACCCTGGCGGCGCAACTGTACTCGGAAATGCGCGAATTCTTCCCCGAGAACGCGGTCGAGTATTTCGTCTCCTACTACGATTACTACCAGCCCGAGGCCTACGTGCCCTCGCGCGACCTGTTCATCGAGAAGGACTCGAGCATCAACGAACACATCGAGCAGATGCGCCTGTCGGCGACCAAATCGCTCCTGGAACGCAACGACACCATCATCGTCGCCACCGTGTCCTGCATTTACGGTATCGGCGATCCGGTCGACTATCACGGCATGATCCTGCACCTGCGCGAGCGCGAGAAGCTGTCGCAGCGCGACATCATCGCCCGGCTGACGGCGATGCAGTACCAGAGGAACGAATTCGAGTTCGCCCGCGGCACCTTCCGCGTGCGCGGCGACGTGCTCGACGTGTTTCCGGCGGAACACTCCGAGACCGCGGTGCGCATCAGTCTGAACGACGACGAGGTCGAGACGCTCGCGATCTTCGATCCGCTCACCGGCCGCATCCACCAGCGCGTGCCGCGCTTCACCGTCTATCCTTCGAGCCATTACGTCACGCCGCGCGAAACCACGCTGCGCGCGATCGAGGCGATCAAGCTGGAACTGCGCGAGCGCATCGATTTCTTCGTCAAGGCGAACAAACTGGTCGAGGCGCAGCGCATCGAGCAGCGCACCCGCTTCGACCTGGAGATGCTGAACGAGATGGGTTTCTGCAAGGGCATCGAGAACTATTCGCGCCACCTGTCCGGGCGCAAGGCGGGCGAGCCGCCGCCGACGCTGATCGACTACCTGCCGCACGACGCCCTGATGATCATCGACGAGAGCCACGTCACCATCGGCCAGATCGGCGGCATGTACAAAGGCGACCGCTCGCGCAAGGAGAACCTGGTCGACTACGGCTTTCGCCTGCCCTCGGCGCTGGACAACCGGCCGCTGCGGTTCGACGAATTCGAGGGCATGATGAAGCAGACTTTTTTCTGCTCGGCGACCCCGGCCGAATACGAGCGCACGCATTCGGGCCAGGTGGTGGAGCAGGTGGTGCGCCCGACCGGCCTGGTCGATCCGATGCTCGAAGTGCGCCCGGCTTCGACCCAGGTGGACGACCTGCTGTCGGAGATCAGCCTGCGCGTGGCGCAGAAGGAGCGCGTGCTGGTGACCACGCTCACCAAGAAAATGGCCGAGGACCTGACCGAGTATCTGGCCGAGCACGGCATCAAGGTGCGCTACCTGCACTCCGAGGTAGAGACGGTGGAGCGGGTGGAGATCATCCGCGACCTGCGCCTGGGCAAGTTCGACGTGCTGGTAGGCATCAACCTGCTGCGCGAGGGCCTGGACCTGCCCGAGGTATCGCTGGTGGCCATCCTCGATGCGGACAAGGAAGGCTTCCTGCGCTCCGAGCGCTCTCTGATCCAGACCATAGGCCGCGCTGCGCGCCACATCAATGGCGCAGCTATTCTCTACGCCGACCGCATCACCGATTCCATGCGGCGCGCCATCGGCGAAACCGAGCGCCGCCGCGCCAAGCAGATCGCCTACAACGCGGAGCGCGGCATCACGCCCGTAGGCATTTCGAAGCGCATCAAGGACATCATCGAGGGCTTCTACGACCGCGATCAGGCGCAGTTCGATCTGAAGGCGGCGCAGGATCAGGCGCGCTACGAGGCCATGAGCGAAAAGCAGCTGGCGCGGGAGATCAAGCGTCTGGAAAAGCAGATGCTCGATCACGCCAGGAACCTGGAATTTGAAAAGGCCGCGCAGGCGCGCGACCAGCTCACCGAACTGAGGAAATCCGTCTTCGGCGTGGTGACCCCGGAAGGGGACATCAGGAAGGTCGGATGAGCATAGATGACCATGCGCTTGTCGAATGGACAAGCCTATTGACTAGGGGAACAAGACCATGAATTTGCCGCCACCGGCGCCGCGCCGCCAAAGACATACGCGAGCCATCAGCTGCGAGGGCTACCAGCGCGAGGACGGACTGTGGGACATCGAGGCGCGGATCGTCGATGCCAAGCCCTTTGCCTATCGTGAACCGTTTCGGGGCCTGCGCGAGCCGGGCGAGCCCGTGCATGACATGGCCTTGCGTCTGACCATCGATAACGACATGGTCGTGCGCGACATCGAGGTGGCGACGTTGTCGGCACCTTACGCGCCCTGTTTTGGCATCGCGCCGGCGTTCAAAGGGCTGATCGGCAAGAAAATAGGCGCAGGCTGGCGGCGCGCGGTGAACGAATGCGTCGGCGGGGTGAAGGGCTGCACCCATCTGCGCGAACTGCTGCTCCCGGCCGCCACGGTTGCGTTTCAGACCCTGGGCAGCTGGCCCGAGGACGGGCAGCCGGCCGCGACGCCGGACCCCGATTACCAGACCGAGCGTCCGCACTTCGTCGACGGCTGCAAGGCCTGGGCCTCGGACGGGGAAATCGTCGCCACGCTTTATCCGCACTTCCACCGGAAAGCCGGCTAGGGAGGGTCCGGATCAGTCCTGCCGCCAGCCGCTGCCCGGCCAGCGGGTCATTGGCTCAGTTCGCCCCGCTGCTAGACATACTTGATCCCGCGCCTGAGCCGCATCGCGCGTCCGACGGCGTCCAGTTGCGCCGCGCCCAGCAGGCGCGCCGCAAGCGGCAGCAACTCCTCTTCTTCGCGGGCGATGTGGCTGCGGTAGAGCCCGACCAGGCGCCCGACTTGCTCTGCATCCAGCACGGGCTTCATTCCGAGCCCAATCGGTTCGAGCTTGCCGCGCAACTCGCTCCAGGCTCGTTCCAGTTCCCGGTGCTGCGCGCGCAGCGCATCGATCAAGCCGCTCAGGTGTTGCAGCTCGGCGGCCGGCGCCGACTGCAGCAACGCCGGGAACAGGTCTTCCTCTTCGTCAGCGTGATGGTGCCTGGCCGAAGTGTCGAAATAGCGTATGACGCTTTGCGCTGCCTCGCGCGCGGCCTGATCCGGCCCGTTCGCAGCGAGATGCGGTACTAGTCGCAGCATTGTTTGGCACTGGCGCTCGACCCGGCCGTGGCAGGCGGAAAGCATCTCCAGCGGCACCTCGAAACCGGCCGCGGGGGTCTCGAATCCAGGGAAAGAGATCTTAGCCGCGCACATCAGAGGCGTCCAATAGGAGAGGGGCGATCCGCGTCAACCCGCGCGCTTTTGCGTGAGCACCAGCATTTTCGCCAGCCTCGTCTTGGGGGCGATCAGATCGGCAAGGGTGTAGGCGTCCAGGGAACGAAAAAAGGCGTCGAGCGCCTGGCCGAGTACGCCGCGAAGCACGCAGGCCGATTCGATGCGGCAGTCC
>JADGRR010000426.1 GCA_017880745.1 Burkholderiales bacterium | reverse complement strand
AAGCCCGATCTGCGCGTGATGCTCGAGTTCACCGAACTCACCGATATCATGAAAAGCGTCGAGTTCAAGGTGTTCTCCGCCCCGGCCAATGCGGCTGGCGGACGCGTCGCCGGCCTCTGCATTCCCGGCGGCGGTGCGCTCACCCGCGAGGAGATCGACGCCTATACCCAGTTCGTCGGCATCTACGGCGCCAGGGGCCTCGCCTATATCAAGGTCAACGAGGTCGCCCGCGGCCGCGAGGGATTGCAGTCGCCGATCGTGAAGAATCTTTCCGATGCGGCGCTCGACGCCATCGTCCGACGCTCCGGCGCGAAAGACGGCGACCTCGTGTTCTTCGGCGCCGACAAGGCCAAGATCGTGAACGATGCGCTGGGCGCGCTGCGGGTGAAGATCGGCCATGAAAAAGGATTTGCCGTGCAGGGCTGGAAGCCGCTGTGGGTGGTGGACTTCCCGATGTTCGAGTACGACGACGAAGCCAAGCGCTGGGTCGCCATGCACCATCCCTTCACCGCGCCCAAGGACGGCCACGAGGACTACCTCGCGACCGATCCGTCCAAGGCGATCGCCAAGGCATATGACATGGTCCTGAACGGATCGGAAATCGGCGGCGGATCGGTGCGCATCCATCGCGAGGAAGTGCAGTCCAAGGTGTTCCGCGCGCTCGCCATCGACGCTGCGGAAGCGAAGCTGAAATTTGGCTACCTGCTCGACGCGCTGCAGTATGGCGCGCCACCCCATGGCGGCATTGCCTTCGGCCTGGACCGCATCGTCGCGATGATGGCGGGCACCGAATCGATCCGCGACGTCATCGCTTTCCCGAAAACGCAGCGGGCGCAGTGCCTGCTGACGCAGGCGCCCAGCCCGGTCGACGAGAAGCAGCTGCGCGAGTTGCACATCCGATTGCGCGGCGCCGAGAAACAGCCGGAAAAAAGCTAGCCCCGCCTCTTGGCTGCGGCTTGACCCCGGACCAGCAAACATGAAGCGGCTCGTCATCGCCTTTTGCGCGCTGTTGGCGCTGACCGGCGCGGCATTGGCGCGACACTCGGCCCCGATCGGCAATACCGCGGTTGCCGCTTTGCCCAGGGAAGCGCAGGCGACGCTCGCGCTGATCAAGGCGGGCGGGCCATTTGCCTACGCCAGGGACGGCAGCATCTTCGGCAATCGCGAGAAACTGCTGCCCGGCCGCCACCGCGACTACTACCGCGAATACACGGTGCAGACGCCCGGCGCGCGCGGCCGCGGCCCGCGCCGCATCGTTGCCGGCGCGGGCGCCTCGGGCGACGTGCGCGCCTCGGGCGAGTACTATTACAGCGACGATCATTACAACTCATTCAGGCGGATCCGTGAGTAACTCCCTGGAACGGCTGCTCAAAGACAAGGACAAGGCCGGCGTCTACCTGACCGGGCCGGACACGCGCCTCATCGCCGAGGCCGCGCAGGCGGCGGGTCTCGCGCTGTGGCGCGTGGACATCGGCCATGTGCACGACAAGCAGGGCTTCACCGCTCTCGTGGCGAAGGCGCTCGCTTTTCCAGAATGGTTCGGCGGCAACTGGGACGCGTTCGAAGACTGCCTCGGCGATCTTTCCTGGCATCCTGCTCCTGGCTACGTGCTGCTGCTAGAGCATGGCAAGCATTTCGGCGCCGGCCACAAGCATGAGTTCGTCACTGCGGTGGAAGTGCTCGACGGCGCAGCAGAGTACTGGCAGGGGCAAGGCAAGCCGTTCTGGGCCATCGTCAGCGGCCCCGACGGCTGGGATGCCGGATTGCCGCCGCTGCCCCCGGCCTGATCGAGCCTTACTTCTGCCAGGCGTGTCACACGGCCACAAAATCCCGCGCTCGGTCCTGGTGGTGATCTACACCGCCGACCTGCAGGTGCTCATGCTGGAACGCGCTGGCTGGCCCGGCTTCTGGCAATCGGTAACGGGCAGCATCGATCACGAAAACGAGCCGCTAATCGAAACCGCCGCGCGCGAAGTGCGCGAGGAGACCGGCATCGATGCCCTGCAATACAGGCTGAGGGACTGGGGTATCGAAAACCGCTTCGAGATCTTCAAGAAGTATCGCCACCGTTACGCCGACGGCGTGACGCATAACCAGGAGCATGTATTCGGACTGGAACTGCCCGCAATACTGCCGGTGCGGCTCGAGCCGACCGAACACCTGCGTTACGAATGGTTGCCGTGGAAAGAGGCCGCCGAGCGCACGCTTTCGCGGACCAATCGCGATGCCATCCTGCTGCTGCCGCAAAAGCGCGGCTAGGCCCGGCCCGAACCTGTCAGAAGCCTGACCCTTGCCGCGGGGGTGTTACGCCGTCCATAATGAGCACCTGTCTGGACAAGCGGCCCTTTGCCATGAATAAACCCCTGGATCTGAAAGTCGAATCCGAGCGCCGCGAGCGTGCCGATTACGTCCTCTCGCGCACCGACAAGTATTTCACCAAGTCGCGCCAGATCGTGGAGAAGTTCGGCGACAAGACCGTGACCTACGGCGTGTTCCTGCGCCGCGGCACCGTCTGCGCCGTCAACCCCGCGCTGGAAATCCTGCGCGAATACTACCCCCAGGACGCCGAGCCGCTCAAGATCACGCGGCTGTACGAGGAGGGCGCCTTCGTCCCGGACCAGAAGCCGATTTTCACCTATACCGGCTCGTTCGCCGCCCTGGTCGAACTGGAGACGCTGATCCTGCGCCGTGTCGGCACCGCCTGCGTCTCCGCCTACAACGCCTGCAAGATGGCGACCGACCTGCCCAAGGTCGCTTTTATCGACATGCATGCGCGCCACGCCTGCGGCGACGATCTGTCCATCCTGGCCGCATACGGCGCCGCGGTCGGCAGTCGCATCGCCAAGCTCTCCGGTGCAATCGGCTTCATCGGCGGCTCGCAGGACCTGACGGCGCATTATTACGGTCTGGAAAGCGGCCTCGGCACCATGCCGCACGCGATCGTCGGCTATGCCGGCTCCACGCTGCGGGCGGCGCAGATGTATGCCGAAACGCACCCGCGGGACAACCTCACCGTGCTGGTCGATTACTATGCGCGCGAATTCAGCGATGCGCTCGAGGTCTGCCGCTGGTGGTACAACGAGGTCCTGCCGAAGGACAACGGCAGCGCACGCACGCTCGCGTTTCGCATCGACACCCACGGCGAGCGCTATGCCGAGGGGCTCGATTATGAGCAGTCGGTCGAACTGGTGGCCAGCTGGCTGCACGTGCTGAACGAGTACGAGGCGGTGCGGGCGGTGATGGGCGAGGAGGCCTACGACTCGGACACGCTCAATATTGTCAAGGATCGCGTGCGCAAGGTGCTGTTCGGCACCGGCGTGTCGGTGGCGAGCGTGATCAAGATGCGCCAGACTCTGGACGCCTCGGGTTTCAACTCGGCGCGCATCGTCGGCTCCAGCGGGTTCACGCCGTTCAAGTGCAAGATGTTCGGGCATGCGCGCGCACCGGTGGACGTGATCGGCACGGGCTCGTTCATCCCGGAGGCTTTCGGCGACACTTTC
>JADGRR010000425.1 GCA_017880745.1 Burkholderiales bacterium | reverse complement strand
TCCGCTCGTCTGGGAGGTCCGGGATTTTGCGCTGGTGAATTCGGTGCGCGTCGAGGGCCGCGTCACCTATCAGGTGTTGCAGCGCTTTCCTGCACAGGCAGGCTGACCGGGGGCCGCGTCAACTGCCAGGCAACGCAGCGCCTTCCCGCAGCGGCAGGCTGACGCGGGCGATCAGGCCGCCGCCCTCGCGCGGGAGCAACTCGAAACTGCCGCCGTGATGGCGCGCGATGCGATCGACGATCGCCAGCCCGAGTCCGGAACCGCCCCTGCCGCTGCGCGCCTGCTCCAGGCGCGTGAACGGCTGCTTCAGCCGCTCGGCCTGTTGCGGCGGGATGCCCGGGCCGCGGTCCAGCACTTCCAGGATCAGCCTGCCGCCTTCGCTGCGGGTGGCTACGCACACGTCCTTCTCACCATAGGCGAGGGCGTTGTCCACCAGATTGGAGATCAGGCGCTTGATGCCCATGCGGCGCAGCGCCTGCACCGGCACCGGCTCGATGTTCGCCTGCACCGCGTGGCCGAGTCGCAGCTGGTGCTCCACCACCTCGCGCGCGAGGGCGGCGGCGTCGGTGGGTGCCAGCGGTTCCTCGTCCTGAGTGCGCGCGAAGTCGAGGAACTGGCCGATGATGGAGTCCATTTCCCCGATGTCGGCGATCATGCCCTGCTTGAGCGCCTCATCGCTCGTGCTCATTTCAGTCGACAGGCGCAGCCGTGCAAGCGGCGTGCGCAGGTCGTGCGACACGCCGGCGAGGATCAGCGCACGGTCGGCATCCAGCCGCGCCAGATCTTGCGACATCTGGTTGAAAGAGCGCGCCAGCGTCTCGATCTCAACCGGCCCGGACTCCGGCAGCGGTACCGGCGTCTTGCCCTTGCCGATATCGGCCGCCGCAGCGGCCAGGGCCTTGAGCGGCTGGTTGATGCGGGACACGATCAGCCAGGCGCCGGTCAGGGACAGGAGCAGAGCGAGCGCGGTCCAGCCCAGCCATTGCCACGGGAACTGCCGTTCGACGCGTTCGCGCGGCAGCATCACCCAGTACTCGTCGTCGTCGATGTGAAAGCTGATGAAAAAGCCGTGCAGGTCGCCGATTCCAGCGGCGAAGCGGGTGTCCTCGCCCAGTTGGCGCCGGGTTTCCGCATGCAGCATGTGTACGAACGGCGTGTCGGGCGACGGCACCAATTTGTCGCCGGGCTCGGCCGGATAGACGCGTATGCCCTCGCGTTCCGACAGATCCATCAGCAGCTCGCGCCGCTTGTCCGCGTTCGCCGTGACCAGCGCGGCGCGGGTGAGGTTGACCACGCTCACCACCATCTGCGCCAATTGTTTTGCGCGCGGTTCGCGTTCGTAGTTGCGCAGAATCTGAAACCAGGCCGCGACCGAGATGATCATCAGCAGGCTGATCAGCAGAAACGAGCGCCACAGCAGCGTGCGCGGCAACAAGGTCACGCTTTGTCATCCGGCACGAACACGTAGCCGAAACCCCATACCGTCTGGATGTGCACCGGATGCGCCGGGTCGGACTCGACCAGCTTGCGCAGGCGCGAGATCTGCACGTCGATGGCGCGATCGAATACCTCGTACTCGCGCCCGCGCGCGAGTTCCATCAGCTTGTCGCGCGACAGCGGCACGCGCGGGTGAGCGAGCAGGACTTTCAGCAGCGCGAATTCGCCCGTGGTGAGCGAGATGGTGGTGCCGGCGCGGGTCAGCGCGCGCGTGGCGAGATCGACCGTGACCTGGCCGAAGCTCACCAGGCCTTCCTCGTTCGCGGGTGCGCCCGGCGGCAGCGGGGCGGTACGCCGGCGCAGCACGGCGTGGATGCGCGCCACCAGTTCGCGCGGGTTGAACGGTTTGGCCAGGTAATCGTCGGCGCCCATTTCCAGGCCGACGATGCGGTCGACGTCGTCGCCCTTGGCGGTCAGCATGATGATCGGGATCGTGTCCTTCGCGCCGCGCAGGCGCCGGCACACCGACAGGCCGTCTTCCCCCGGCATCATCAGGTCGAGCACGATCAGGTCGAACCTTTCGCGTCCGAGTAGCTTGTCCATGGCGGCGGCGTCCTGGGCGACGTGAACGCCGAAGCCCTGCTCGGACAGGTAGCGATTCAGCAGGTCGCGCAACCGCAGGTCGTCATCGACCACGAGAATTCTGGTTTTTGCGCTTGTCATGTGCGTATCGTACTCAATATCGCCCACCGGTAAGGGCCGATAGGTAAGAAACCATGTCAAATCCCTTGGGGCTTACAAATTATTACAAATTTCCAGCCGGGATTCACACTTTCATTACGCCACGGCGCTAGTATTCGTCGGCGGGTTGATTTCACGGACGTTGTTCCGGTCAGGAGCCGAACCGCGAAAATCGGAACTGCATGCGCTTAACAGGACGGGCCAGCGCATCTACAATTGGCATCATGGCGGAAAGCGCAAGGCGGTGGATGGCTGCCGCCTGATCGAGGAGCTGGGGATGAAGGTTTTTCTGGTTTTGGGCTGGGGCCTGATGGCAGCGCTCGCCGCGATTCCGGCGGCAGCGGCTCCGTTCGATTCCGGCGCCAACTTTAGGCCTTACATGCAGAACCAGCGTTGGTGGCCCGGTCCGCAGCGCGAGGCAGACAGACCCGCGCCGCAGCGCGACACGCGCGGGCCCGGCGAAGCGGATCGCGGCCGCATGAGCCCGGACGAGCGGCGCCAGCTACGCCGCGATATACAGGACGCGGGCAGGGATATCTATCACCGCGACCAGCAGGCGCCCCGCCGCGACCAGCAGGCACCACGGCGCTCCGGGCGCAGATGAGCGCCAGCCACCGGCGCGGTGCGCAACGGCGCCGCTAGCATTTCGGCTGCGCGGCGCTTAGGACGCTGCGGTCCGCGCAGTTGAACCGGCTCAGATCAGGCTACCCTTGTTTTCGTGCGCGAGCAGCCAGCGTTTGCGCTCGAGGCCGCCGCCGTAGCCGGTGAGCGAACCGTTCGCGCCGATCACGCGGTGGCAGGGCACGACGATGGAAATCGGGTTCTGGCCGTTCGCGAGGCCCACCGCGCGCGAGGCCGTGGGCTGGCCGATGCGCCGCGCGAGTTCGCCGTAGCTGATGGTCTCGCCGTAAGGGATATCGCACAGCGCGCGCCAGACGCGTTGCTGGAACGGCGTGCCTTCGGGCGCCAGCGGCAGTTCGAATTCGCGCAGCTCGCCGGCGAAATAGGCGTGCAGTTGCGCGCGCGGCTCATTTAACGCCGCATCGTCGTGCTTCCAATCCTTGGTCCGTCTGGCTCCGCGCTTCTGGTTTTGCATGTAAAGGCCGGTGACGGATTTGCCGTCCGAGGTCGGCAACAGTTCGCCGATCGGACTCGTGATGGTGCTGTACAGCGTAGTCGTGTTCATGTGAGCATCCTCGATTGAAGTTTTCATCAGCGGCGTGTCGCGCGCCCTAGTACCACGACACTGTAATTTCGAAACCTATGCCTTGTAGGAGTGAGCTTGCTCGCGAACAACACAGTTCGCGAGCAAGCTCGCTCCTACGCGAT
>JADGRR010000424.1 GCA_017880745.1 Burkholderiales bacterium | reverse complement strand
CTGTTCATCGGCGCGGGTGAGATGATCGAATTGTGCGCTACCCATTTTGCCGCACAGCAGCCGCGCGCCCTCACCGTGGCGAGCCGCACGCTGGAGCGGGCGCGCCTGCTCGCCCATCGCTTCAACGGCAGCGCGATCGAACTGCGCGATCTGCCGGAGCAGCTGCACGAATACGACATCGTGGTGTCGTGCACCGCAAGTTCGCTCCCGATTCTCGGCAAGGGGACGGTGGAACGGGCGATCAAGGCGCGCCGCCACCGGCCCATATTTATGGTCGACCTGGCCGTTCCGCGCGACATCGAGCCTGAAGTTGCGGACATGGACGACGTGTTCCTCTACACCGTCGACGACCTGGGCCAGATGGTGAAAACCGGGGTCGATGCGCGCCAGTCGGCGGTGGCCCAAGCCGAGGCCATCATCGAGACCAGCGTCGGCAGTTTTCTGCACTGGTTGTCATCGCGCGATCTGGTGCCGACCATACGCGCGCTGCGCAGCCATGCGGAGGAGGCGCGCGGCGAGGAAGTGCAGCGCGCGCTGAAGCTGCTCGCCCGCGGCGACGACCCGAAACAGGTGCTCGAGGCGCTGTCGCACGGGCTTACGAACAAGCTGATGCATGCGCCGACCCAGGCGCTCAACGAAGCTTCCGCTGAAGAGCGCACCCGGCTCGCCGAACTGGTTTCGCGCCTGTACCAGATCCGCAGCCCGCGCTAGCCGGCTGCGGATCTGCAGTCTCTGTCATGAAGTCCTCTATTGCCTTGAAACTGGAGCAGCTTGCGCGCCGCCTGGGCGAGCTGACCCGTCTTTTGTCCAGTGAAGACGTGGCGCGCGACATGGACAGCTACCGCAGGCTCACGCGCGAACATGCCGAGATCACGCCGGTGGTGGAGCTGTACCTGTCGTTCAAGCAAGCGGAAGCCGACGCGCACACGGCGCAGGAAATGCTCGCCGATCCACAGATGAAGGCCTTCGCCGAGGCCGAGATCAGGGAGGCGCGGGAGCGCATGGCGGCAATCGAGGCCGAACTGCAAAAGCTGCTGCTGCCCAGGGATCCCAACGACGAGCGCAATACCTTCCTCGAGATCCGTGCCGGCACCGGCGGCGACGAGTCGGCGCTGTTTGCGGGCGATCTGTTCCGCATGTACCTGCGCTTTGCCGAACGCAACCGCTGGCAGGTGGAAGTGATCTCGGAGAGTCCGTCCGAGATCGGCGGCTTCAAGGAGCTGATCGCCAAGATTGTCGGCCAGGGCGTTTTCTCCAAGCTCAAATTCGAGTCCGGCGGGCACCGGGTGCAGCGCGTGCCCGCGACCGAGACCCAGGGGCGCATTCATACTTCGGCCTGCACTGTCGCGGTGATGCCGGAAGCCGATGAAATCAACGACGTGGTCATCAACCCGGCGGAGATCCGCGTCGACACCTTCCGCGCCTCCGGCGCCGGCGGGCAGCACATCAACAAGACCGATTCCGCCGTCCGCGTGACGCATCTGCCCACCGGCATCGTGGTGGAATGCCAGGACGGGCGCTCGCAGCACAAGAACAAGGCGCAGGCGCTGTCGGTGCTGGCGGCGCGCATCAAGGACAGGCAACTGCGGGAGCAGGCGGCGAAACAGGCTGCGACGCGCAAGGGCCTGATCGGCAGCGGTGACCGTTCCGAGCGCATCCGCACCTACAACTTTCCGCAGGGGCGCGTCACCGACCACCGCATCAATCTGACGCTGTACAAGATCCAGGACATCATGGACGGCGACCTGTCCGAACTGACCGGGGCGCTCGCCGCCGAGCACCAGGCCGAGCAACTGGCTCTGCTCGGCGAGGAAGCCTCGGCCTGAACCCGGAAGCAATGACCCTGGGGCAGCTCATGGCGCAAAGCGGCTTGCCGCCGCTGGAAGCGCGCATGCTGCTCGAGCGCGTGCTCACGAAAACCAGCGCCTGGTTGATCGCGCATGCGGACGAAGCGGCCAGCGCTGAGGCCGGGCAGGCATTCGCGGCCCTGGCCGAGCGGCGCCGCCAGGGCGAGCCGATCGCCTATATCCTGGGCAAACGCGAGTTCTACGGGCTCGATTTCCAGGTCACGCGGGCCGTGCTGATCCCGCGCCCCGAGACCGAACTGCTGGTGGAACTCGCGCTGGCGCGCATCCCCGAGAAAGCGGCCGCGCGCGTACTCGACCTGGGAACGGGCAGCGGCGCGATTGCCGTGACGCTGGCGCACGAGCGGCCGCAGGCGCGCGTGACTGCGGTGGATGTGGACTACGCCGCGCTGGCCGTCGCGCGCGCGAACGCGAGCCGCCACAAGGCGAGCGTGAGATTTTTCTGCGGCGACTGGTTCGGCGCGCTGTCCGGAGAACAATTCGATTTGATCGTTTCGAACCCGCCCTACGTCGCTGCCGAAGATCCGCATCTGGCCCTGGGCGATGTGCGTTTCGAGCCGCAGCGCGCGCTGGTGGGCGGCGCGGACGGACTCGATTGCATCCGCGCCATTGTCGCGACGGCGAGGGCGCATCTGCATGCGGGCGCATGGCTGCTGTTCGAGCACGGCTACGACCAGGCCGAAGCCTGCCGCGCGCTGCTCGAAGCGCACGGCTATCGGGCGGTGCAAACCTGGCCCGATCTGGCCGGGATTCCACGTGTGAGCGGCGGAGTGGCCGTGCAGCCCGATGACCGGAATGATCTAAAATGAGGCAGGTACGATTCTGTCTAACCAGGTACAGCAGGTACAGCCAACGATGACCGCCCAAAGCCCGGCGCCGAAGAAGCGCGCTGCCCGCGGGGCAGGCCTATACCACGCTCGAATTCAAGATCAATTTCGTGCGCGCCATAACCGACCGGACCGGGCGCGTGCGCGCGGAGGGACGGGTGATTCATCCGGGCAATCGCGCGGCTACGGCCGAAGGTCACGTTTTAGACGGCCGGGGCAAACTGCTTGCTCACGCAACTACGACCTGTCTGATTTTTCCCGTTTGAAATCAGTCGCAAATCCTACGCGGATCGGGTTGACCGAAGCGCCCCTAAGCCGGTAAAATGCAAAGCTGAGCAATTTACTCAAGTATTCGCCAAGGAGTCGTCAATGGACACGCAACAACTGATTAAAGAACAGGTTTCAGGCCATCCGGTGGTGCTTTACATGAAGGGGACGCCGCAGTCCCCGCAGTGCGGTTTTTCCGCCAACGCGGTGGCCATGCTCAATGCCTGTGGCGCGAAGGACGTGTACACCGTGGACGTATTGGCGAATCCCGAGATCCGCCAGGGCATCAAGGCCTACGCCAACTGGCCGACCATCCCGCAGCTCTACGTCAAGGGCGAGTTCGTCGGCGGCTCCGACATCATGGGCGAGATGTTCCAGTCGGGTGAGCTGCAGAAGCTGCTTTCTGCGTAAATCCGCAGCCGCTCCCTCAGCGGACCACGCTCGGTAACTCGTCTATCATCCGCGCGGCTTGCGCTGCATAGGCGCCGCCGACCACCCCGTGCGCGCGCAGACCCGCGCGCCGGCCCAAGGCCTCGCCGAGTTTGCCGGCAATGGCTG
>JADGRR010000423.1 GCA_017880745.1 Burkholderiales bacterium | reverse complement strand
TCCCTGCCGGCGATCGTATTTCCGGCGCAAGCGCGCAGGTGGCACGCGGCGCCCCGCCGCGGCCTGGTGCCTCGAGTGCTCAGAGCGGGTAACGCTGGCTGAACTGGGAACTGCCTGCCCGCGGTGCGGCGGGTACCGGTTGCGGGTGACCGACGGCGCCCAGATGCGGGTGAAGGAACTCGAAGCCGAATAGCGCGCCGCAGTTCGGTGGCCGAAGAGGAGAGTGGGATGTGCAGCACATGCGGATGCGGATCGGATGACGCGAGCTTGGACGGCGACGGTCACGATCACGAGCACCGTCACGCCGACGGTACGGTTCACAGCCACGCGCACGACACCGCGGTCGCGCACTTGCATCGCGATATCCACGGGACGGACGACTTTGAACGCGGTTCCGGGCCGGCTTACGCGCATGCGCCAGGGCTGGCGCCTTCGCGCATGTTGAGAATCGAGCAGGACATCCTGTCGCAGAACGATGCCTACGCGGCGCAGAACCGCAGCGCGCTGCAGCAGCGCGGGATCTTCGCCCTCAATCTGGTGTCGAGCCCCGGCGCGGGCAAGACGGCGCTTCTGGTGAAGACGATCCGGGCGCTGGGCGATCGAATCGAGATATCCGTGATCGAAGGCGATCAGCAGACCAGCCGTGATGCCGAGCGCATCCGCGCGACCGGTGCTCGTGCCGTGCAAATCAATACCGGCAAGGGCTGTCATCTCGACGCCCATATGGTCGGACACGCACTCGCGCGCCTGGATCCGCCGCAGGACGGCATCCTGATGATCGAGAATGTGGGCAACCTCGTATGCCCCGCCGCGTTCGATCTGGGGGAGGCGCACAAGGTGGTGGTGCTGTCGGTGACCGAGGGCGAAGACAAGCCGCTAAAGTATCCGGACATGTTCCGGCGCGCGTCCCTCATGCTGCTCAACAAGATCGACCTGTTGCCCCATCTCGAATTCGACCTCGAGCTTTGCATCGCCAACGCGCGCCGGACCAATCCGGACATAGCCATCATCGGCGTGTCCGCGGTCACGGGCGAGGGCATCCACGACTGGGTCGCGGGGCTCGAGCAGGGCGCGGGCAGCGCGCGCGCCGGCCGCCGGATGAGCGCAGCGCCGGCCGGCTGCCAACCGGAGGAACTGCAACTGGTGCCTGACTGGAGCCTGACGGGATGATTGTCGCGACCGTCCCGTTCGAAGGAACCATTGCGCGGCGCGCGATTCGCGCCGATACGCCGGTGCCGATCCGCCTTTCGGAGTCCGGGCCGCCGGTGCTGGCGCTCGGCGGTTATTTCAAGAACACGGTCTGCGTCACCCGCGGCGATCAGGCCTTCCTGTCGCAGCCGGTGGGCAACCTCGATAACCCCGAGAGCTGCCGTGCGCTGGATGAGACCGTCGAGCATCTGTTGCGTACGCTCCAGATCGAGCCGGCGCTGGTGGCGCACGACCTGCATCCGGATTTCTACAGCACGCGCTTTGCCGCGGCCTTTGCCGCCCGTTCCGGAGTGCCCGCCATAGCGGTTCAGCATCACCACGCGCATATCGCTGCCGTGGCGGCCGAGCATCGGCTGCCGGCGCCGCTGCTGGGTTTCGCCCTGGATGGCGTGGGACTGGGCAGCGACGGCGGCATCTGGGGCGGCGAGCTGCTGCGTGTGGAAGCCGGTGCCGCGGAACGCATCGGGCATCTGCGCGAATTGCGCTTGCCGGGCGGCGATCGTGCCGCACGCGAGCCCTGGCGCATGGCGCTGTCGGCCTTGTTCGAAATGGGTTGCCTGGGCGAAATCGAGCGCCGTTTCGCCGGCCGCGGTAGTGCGATACTGACGCAGATGCTGTCGCGCGGGCTGAACTCCCCGCCGACGAGCAGCGCCGGCCGCTGGTTCGACGCTGCGGCGGGCCTGCTCGGCGTGTGTCAGATCAGTTCCTACGAAGGCGAGGCGGCCATGCAGTTGGAACGGCTGGCCCTGGGGCACGGGCCGGTGGCCGCTCTGCAAGGGGGTTACCGCATCGGCGAAGACGGCTCCCTGGACCTGCTGCCACTGCTGGCGCATCTGGCCGGGCTCGGCGATGCCGCTTACGGCGCGGCGCTGTTTCACTCGACTCTCGCGTCCGCGCTCGCCGCCTGGGGGTGCGCAGCCAGCGACCGGACCGGGGTGCGCAGCATAGCGTTCGGGGGTGGGTGTTTCATGAACCGGATACTCGCCGCGGACTTGCGCCGGCGCCTGGAGGTGGCGGGACTGGCGGTGTTCGAGGCGCGGCAGGCGCCGCCCAATGATGGCGGCCTCGCGCTGGGACAGGCCGCCGCGGCCAGGGCAGGGGTGCGAGGCTGACCATGTGCCTTGCCATTCCCGCACTGGTGGTCGAGCGGCTGGAGGCCGACGAAGCGATCATCGACGCCGGCGGCATAGAGAAGCGCGTGTCGCTCGCCCTCGTGCCCGAAGCCGCGGTCGGCGACTACGTAATCGTGCACGCGGGGTATGCGATCAGCTGCCTCGATCCGGAGGAAGCGCTACGCACGCTGGAGCTGTTTGCCGAGATGCAGCGCGAGATGCCGCAGGCTCCCGCATGAAGTACGTAAATGAATATCGCGACGGCACCCTGGCGCGAGTGCTGGCGGACAAGATCGCGCACGCGGCGCGAACCGAGCGGCAGTACAAGCTGATGGAATTCTGCGGCGGCCATACGCATGCGATTTCGCGCTACGGCATCACCGATTTGCTGCCGGCAAACGTGAACATGATCCACGGGCCGGGTTGCCCGGTGTGCGTGCTGCCGATCGGGCGCATCGACAGCGCAATCGAACTCGCGGCGCGCCACCCGCTGACCCTGTGCACCTATGCCGATACCCTGCGCGTGCCGGCATCCAACCATTTGAGCCTGATGAAGGCGAAGGCGCGCGGCGCCGACATCCGCATGGTGTACTCAGTGGCCGACGCGCTCGCGCTGGCGCAGGAGAATCCGGCGCGCGAAACGGTGTTCTTTGCGATCGGCTTCGAGACCACCACGCCGGCGACTGCGCTGGCGATCCGCGCGGCCGAACGCCTGCAACTGGCGAATTTCAGCGTGTTTTGCAACCACGTGCTCACGCCCCCGGCGATGTCCGAAATTCTGGACTCGCCGCAGGCGCGCGGCCCCGACATGGTCGCGATCGACGGTGTTGTCGGGCCGGGGCATGTCTCCTGCGTCATCGGCAGCAGGCCCTACGAACAGGTTGCCGAAAAGTACCGGCGGCCGGTGGTGATCGCGGGGTTCGAACCGCTGGACGTGATGCAGGCGGTGCTGATGCTGGTGCGGCAGATCAACCAGAACCGGCACGAAGTGGAGAACGAGTACGCGCGCGCGGTTACACGCGTCGGAAACGCCAAAGCGCAAGAACTCATCGCGGACGTATTCGAGCTGCGCCGCTCGTTCGAGTGGCGCGGACTGGGCGAGATCGCAGACAGCGCGTACCGGATCAAGTCGAGGTATGAGCGTTTCGATGCCGAGCGGCGCTACGGCATCGCCTACCGCCAGGCCCAGGACAACAAGGC
>JADGRR010000422.1 GCA_017880745.1 Burkholderiales bacterium | reverse complement strand
GCGTATTTCAGCATGGAATTCATGCTGAGCGAAGCCCTCCCTATCTATTCGGGAGGGCTGGGCAATGTGGCCGGCGATCAGCTCAAAGCGGCCAGCGATCTGGGCGTTCCGGTGGTCGGCGTGGGGCTGCTCTACCAGCAGGGCTATTTTCGCCAGGTGATCGACCAGGGCGGCGCGCAACAGGCCCTTTACCCGTATAACGATCCGGGGCAATTGCCGATCACCCCTTTGCGCAAACCGGACGGGGAATGGTTGCGATTAGAGGTCAAGTTACCCGGTTACTCGGTCTGGCTGCGCGCCTGGCAGGTTCAGGTCGGTCGGGCGAAGCTGTACCTGCTGGATAGCAATGACACGGCGAATTACCCGGCGCATCGTGGGATCACCAGCGAGTTGTACGGCGGCGGGCCGGAGTTGCGGCTGCAACAAGAGCTGGTGCTCGGGTTCGGCGGGTGGCGCTTGCTCCGCGCGCTTGGCCTGCAGCCGGAAGTCTGTCACCTCAACGAAGGCCATGCGGCGTTCGCCGTGCTGGAACGCGCCCGCAGTTTCATGCACCAGACCGCGCAGCCCTTCGACGCCGCGCTGGCCGTCACGCGAGCGGGGAACCTCTTCACCACGCACACGGCCGTGGCCGCCGGCTTCGATCGTTTTGCTCCGGCCCTTATCGAACAATACCTCGGTACATATGCTGAGCGGAGGCTCGGCATAACACTCCACGATTTGCTGGCGCTGGGCCGCCAGGACCCGGACGACCCGGCGGAGAGTTTCAACATGGCTTATCTGGCGATCCGCGGGAGCGGGGCGGTCAATGGCGTAAGTCGCTTGCATCGGCAGGTGAGCCAGCATCTCTTTGAGCCTCTCTTTCCGCACTGGCCGACTGAGGAGGTGCCCGTTTGCCATGTCACGAACGGAGTCCACATGCCGACCTGGGACTCCGCCGCGGCGGACGATCTTTGGACGGAGGCCTGTGGCAAGGACCGCTGGCTGGGGACGACGGAAACCCTGGGGCAGGACATGCGCCGCGTCTCCGACGCCAGGCTCTGGCAGTTTCGCATCGCCGCCAGCCAGTCTTTTGTGGCCTACGTGCGCGAGCGCTTGTCCAGGCAGCTGGCCGCCGCCGGCGCGTCGCGCGAAGCGGTGGCGGAGGCAGGGCATCTTTTCGATCCCAACGTGTTGACCTTGGGCTTTGCGCGTCGCTTCGCCGCCTACAAACGACCCAACATGCTGCTGCACGACCCGGGGCGGCTGCTGCGTTTGTTGACTAATCCGCAACGCCCGGTACAGCTCATTCTCGCCGGCAAGGCGCATCCCTCGGACTTGGAAGGGCAGGCCCTCATTCGGCAGTGGACGCAGTTCATCCGGCGGCCCGAGGCCCGCCGCCACGTGATCTTCCTCAGTGACTACAACATGCTCTTGAGCGAGTGCCTTGTGCAGGGGGTCGATGTCTGGATCAACACGCCCCGGCGGCCCTGGGAGGCGTGTGGAACCAGCGGCATGAAGGTGCTGGTCAATGGCGGCATCAATTTGTCTGAATTGGACGGCTGGTGGGCGGAAGCCTACACACCGGAGGTGGGGTGGGCGTTGGGGGATGGTCAGGAACATGATAACGATCCTGCCTGGAACGCTATCGAAGCTGAAGCCCTCTATGACGTGCTCGAGCGCGAGGTGATCTCTGAGTTCTATACTCGTGATGAACAAGGCATCCCCAGCGCCTGGGTGAACCGGATGCGGGAAAGCATGGCGCGGTTGACACCGCGCTTCTCCGCCAGCCGCACGGTGCGCGAATACACCGAGCAACACTACCTTCCGGCGGCCTCCGCCTACCTGGAGCGGGCTGCCGACAAAGGCGCATTCGGCGTGCAGGTAGTGAATTGGCGGCATGCGCTGGACGAGAAATGGGCCTCGCTACGCTTCGGTGAAGTGAAGGTAGAGACTGACGACGAGCAACATGTATTTGAGGTTCAGGTGTATCTCGATGACCTCGAGCCGGAGGCCGTGCAGGCCGAGCTGTATGCCAATGGCGCTAACGGTACCGCACCGGAGCGAGTGGAGATGAAGCGCGTGCGGCAACTGGTGGGCGCAACAAACGGCTACGTCTACCGTGCGGGTGTGCCTGCAGCACGCCCGGCGACGGACTATACGGCGCGACTCATACCGCACCGCGACGGCGTTGCAGTCCCCCTGGACGCCGCTCACATCCTGTGGCAGCGGTGATTCGATTTCGAGCAGTGAAAAGAAAGAGAACCATGAATATCGAAAAAAATGGACGCCGCTGCTGAATTGCAAGGGCTGCAGCAGACATCGTTCGGCCATTGTTCGGACGGGACCACCCGACTGCCCGCCCGCTACGCACAGACAGAAAGTTGAACCATGACAACGAACACCCTCGGTCCGGAACTGCTCAAGAACATGGATGCTTACTGGCGCGCCGCCAACTATCTGTCGGTTGGCCAGATTTATCTGTACGACAATCCGCTGCTGAAGCGGCCGCTGACGCTCGCGGACGTAAAGCGCATGCTGCTGGGACACTGGGGCACGACCCCCGGGCAGAACTTCATTTACGTGCATTTGAACCGGGTGATCAAGAAATACGACCTCGACATGATCTATGTCTCCGGCCCCGGGCACGGCGGCCCCGCCGTCGTGGGCAATACTTACCTCGAAGGCACGTACAGCGAAATCTATCCCGATATCAGCCAGGATGAGGACGGACTGCGGAAACTGTTCATTCAGTTTTCGTTTCCCGGAGGAATTCCCAGCCACGCATCGCCGGAGTGCCCGGGCTCGATCCACGAGGGCGGCGAGCTCGGCTATTCGCTCAGCCATGCGTTCGGAGCGGCGTTCGACAATCCCAAGCTCGTCGTCGCCTGCGTCGTCGGCGATGGCGAGGCGGAAACCGGCCCGCTGGCCACGGCGTGGCATTCGAACAAGTTCCTCGATCCGATCACCGACGGCGCAGTGCTGCCGATTCTGCATCTCAACGGCTACAAGATTTCCAATCCGACCCTGCTCGCCCGCATCAGCCGCGAGGAATTGGAACAGTTGCTCCGCGGCTACGGCTGGACGCCCTTCTTCGTCGAAGGCGGCGAGCCGGAGCCGATGCATCAGGCCATGGCTGCGACGCTCGACACGGTGGTGGAGCAAATCAAACAAATCCAGCAACACGCGCGCAGCGGCGGCGACAGCACGCGTCCGCGCTGGCCGATGATCGTCCTCGATTCACCCAAGGGCTGGACCGGGCCGAAGATGGTCGATGGTCTGCAAGTTGAAGGCACCTTCCGTTCGCACCAGGTGCCGCTCTCCGATCCGGCCACGCATCCCGAACACCTCACGCTGCTGGAAGACTGGATGAGGAGCTACCGGCCGGAGGAGCTCTTCGATGAGTACGGCCGCCTGAAGCCGGAACTGGCCGAACTTGCGCCCACGGGCGAACGACGCATGGGCGCGAATCCCCACGCCAACGGCGGCATGCTGCTGCGCGACCTGCGGATGCCGGATTTCCGCGACTACGCGCTCGACGTGCCTTCGCCGGGGGGG
>JADGRR010000421.1 GCA_017880745.1 Burkholderiales bacterium | reverse complement strand
GGGCCCTGAGGATGGCTATCGACGTTGCCCAGTGCAAGCAGCACGACGCGGCCGCGTATGGTGACTCTGAGATAGCGGAAATTTGGATTCAGCCGGGCGTTGTCAACGCTCGGGTTTCGCCCGTAGGCGTAGGGCAAGGTCTGCAGAATCGCATTGCTGCCGGCGGAGCAGGCAGACAGCGCAACGACCAACGAAAGTACCGCGGCTCGGGCCCGAATCGTCACGTTTGCGGGGACAGAACTCAATGGCACTTTCTTAAGCCATGCGCTCGTCGCCAGGGCTTCCCCGCTTTGCAAACGAGGGAGCGGATTTTGCGGCGGCAATAATCTGGCGACCGATAAATCCCCCACCCCGAAGCTCCGGGGCTATCGTCAAGTCTGGTGTATGGCGGCTTGTTCAAGCGGCAAATTCTAGACCTTATCAAAGTCGTTCGCGAGTTCCGGTGAAATGGCGGCAAGCTTTGGCTGGTATTCGCAGAAGCGTTGTGCGAGAATGTGTACATTCCGATACAAAGGCTCATCATGTCCGAATCCACTACGATTTCCATTCGTCTCGAAGCGGCCGTAAAGGCGCGTCTGGATCACCTGGCCAATGCCACTCACCGCAGCAAGTCTTTCCTCGCGGCCGAAGCTATTCGCGCTTTTGTCGAACTCAATGAATGGCAGATTCGCGAAATTCAGACTGCGCTGCAAGAAGCGGACGCCGGAGATTTTGCGAAACCATCAGAAGTGAAAAAGGTCTTGGGCAAATGGCGCAAGCCGGCGTAAAGCCTCTGGAAGTCGCCTGGCTGCGCAAGGCACTGCTCAATCTTGACGAAGAGGCTACATACATCGCACAGGATAATCCGCAGGCCGCGCAACAAGTCGTCACACGCATTGTTGACGCAGTTGAGTTGCTGAGGCACCAGCCCGGGCTGGGACGACCCGGCCGGGTACCGGGAACCCGCGAATTGCCAGTCGCCAACACCCATTACCTGATCCCGTATCGCGTACGCGGTAAGCGCATCGAAATCCTGCGCATTTTTCATACTTCGCGCAAACCGCCATCGCAGTGGTAATGCACAGAAACAGGCGATTCGAGGTTGTGTCGGGCAGTGGAGCGTCCGCATCCATTCGCGAGCGAGCTCGCTCCCACGGCGTATCCATTCGCGAGCAAGCTCGCTCCGACGGCGGCTGCCACCACTAGACCGACGTCGACAAGTCCCAGCGCGGTTTGACGGTGAAGGCGTAGGTGCGCGCTGGCGAATCCTGGGCTGGTATTGTCGCACCCTGCACGCCGAGGGCGCCGGACGGATTGTCGCGAAGCGCGGCGCCCAAGCGCAGGGCGCCGGAAGTATCGTTACGAAGCTCGGCGCCCAAACGCAGGGCGCCGGCTAGTGCAATCATCGCGCCGTTGTCGGTGCAGAATTCGAATTCCGGATAGAAGACCGAAAGGCCTTGCTCTGCGGTCTCGCGGTCGAGCCGCTCGCGCAGGCGGCGGTTGGCGCCGACGCCGCCGGCGACCACGAGTTGGTTGAGGCCGGTCTGCTCCAGCGCATACAGCGATTTCGCGACCAGCACGTCGACGATCGCTTCCTGGAACGACGCGGCGATGTCGGCTTTGTCGGCCGCGTCCGGCTGGCCGCCGGCCGCCAGGTTCGCGAGTTCCCCAGGGGGACTTCTTTCAGGGCGCAAGCTCGCTCCCACATCACCTTGTGGCCGGAGCTTCCCGTCCACGGCCGGATTCGCGAGCCCCCCAAGGGGACTTCTTTCAGGGCGCAAGCTCGCTCCTACAACACCTTGTGGCCGGAGTCTCTGCCGCACCAGCAACTGCACGGCGGTCTTCAGGCCGCTGAATGAAAAATCCAGATTGCCCGTCCTGTGCATTTGCTCGAGCATGGGCCGCGGTAGTTTGTACTTGCCCGCCCTGCCCTGCCCGGCCAGTTGCGCCAGCGCCGGCCCGCCCGGATAGCCCAAGCCGAGCAGGTGCGCGGTCTTGTCGAAGGCTTCGCCCGCGGCGTCGTCCACGGTTTCGCCGAGCAGCTCGTATGCGCCGACGGCGCCGACGCGCATCAATTGCGTATGCCCGCCGGAGACCAGCAGCGCGACGAAGGGAAAGCGCGGCGGATTGCTCGCGAGCAGGGGCGAGAGCAGATGGCCTTCGAGATGGTGGATGCCCAGCGCCGGGATGCCGAGCGTGAAGGCGAGCGCATTGGCGACGCTGGTGCCGACCAGCAGCGCGCCGGCCAGCCCCGGCCCCTGGGTGTAGGCGACGGCGTCGATGTCGGTGAGCGCCGCTCCGTCCTCGCGCCTGACCCAGCGGATCCGCGGCAGCACGCGCCGGATGTGGTCGCGCGAAGCGAGCTCGGGCACCACGCCGCCGTATTCCTCGTGCATCGCCATCTGCGTATGCAGCGCGTGCGCGAGCAGGCCGCGCTCGCTGTGATACAGGGCGATGCCGGTTTCGTCGCAGGAGGTTTCGATGCCCAGGATCAGCATGGGGCCGTGTCGAATGCGTTCAGGGTAATCCCTAAGGAAGAAAATGCGGGTGTCGCGGGATATAATACTTGAGTTTGTACATTGGACGCACGGGCGTCACCCGGCCAATTCCTGGAAAACAATTGCGTTTACTGATCTCTCTGTTGTTGCTGTGGGGCGCGCTGGCGCAGGCACAAGGCCAGACGTCTAGCCTGGCCAACTTGAGCCTCGCCGAGGCCGATGCGCTGCTGGTGCAAAAGAACCGCGAGCTGCAGGCGGCGCGGCGTGCGATCGAGGCGGCGCAGGCCGCGACGCTCACCGCTAGTGCGCGCCCCAACCCGAATCTCAGCCTCGGCGTCGGCTCCATTAATCCGCAGGTCGGGATCGGCGGCGGCGGGCTGCGCGACAAAGTCGTTGACAGCTCGATCCGCTTCGATCAGTTGGTCGAGCGTGGCAACAAGCGCGATCTGCGCGTATCCACGGCGAAAAAGCTCGAGGTCGCGAGCGGCGAGGATCTCGACGACGTGCTGCGGCAGCAGCGCCTCGTGCTACGCGGCAGCTACTACGACCTGCTGCTCGCGCAGGACAAGGTCGCGATCAGCGCCGACACCGCGGAGCTGTATCAGCACAGCCTGCAGGCGGCGGATCTGCGCCTGAAAGCCGGCGACATCGCGAGTTCGGACGTGGCGCGCATCCGCGTCGATGCGCTGCGCGCGCAAAACGACGCGCGCGCTGCCGAAGCCGACCGCCGGCGCGCCCAGCTTGCCCTCGCCTATCTGATCGGTGCCGAGCAGCGCGCGGATCTGCTCAAGGCCACCGATGCCTGGCCCGCGCCGCAAGCCGCGACCACGGCGGATCTGGACGAGCTGATCGAGCGCCGGCCGGACGTGCGCGCCGCGCGCTCGCGCATCGAAGCGGCCGGGGCCGCGCGCGAATTGGCGAAGAGCCTGCGGACACGCGACCTCACGTTGGGCGCGCAGTTCGATCACTACCCGGTGAATCCCCTGTTTGCGGCGGGCAGCGGCGCCGGCACGGGCAACACCCTGGGGGTCTTCGTGAGTGTTCCGCTATTCATTCGGTAC
>JADGRR010000420.1 GCA_017880745.1 Burkholderiales bacterium | reverse complement strand
AAGTAAATGAGGCGAACTCGGCCAGGAGCGTGATGCAGCGTTCGGCCAGTTGACGCGCCGCCGTTTCCGGGTTCAGCACCAGGGGGACGGCGGTACGTCAGCCTCGCGCTTGGAGTCCAGTATTCAAGGGGCCACATCGATCGGCCCCACGAATCCACTACTTCCTCGCACGAGCCCGCCAATTGTCCCAAGTGAACACCGCAAACACGAAGCACGGTTAACAACTTACCAACGACTGAAACAAAGGCAAAGGAGAAGCAAAATGTCGGACCAAGAAAATCGCAACCTACAGCACACCGATCCGCCGAAGCCTGAGGAGAAGAAGCCTGTAACCCAGCCGAACGTGCCGGTGCCCCCGAAACAGGAGATCCCGGTCGCACAGCCCAAGACTCCGCAGCCGGCGCAAGAGAAACACGATGAAGAGAAGAAGAAGCCGGCTTAGGCTGCAGTGGATCTAGATCACTGAAATGGAAGGATCAGGGCGGTTCGGTTACATGGAGCCGTCCTGATCAACGTCAAAGAGATTTGGCCGTCGAGAAATTCGTGGTTCGGCAAGTCTCGCCCTGACAAGTTCGTCCACCGAATAGCGTGGAATGAGAGTGAAGTGTCATATGAAGAACTACGGAATTGCATTGTTGACGTTATCCCTGGCAACCTTCGCGTTCGCTGGTCCGGGACAGCAAGACGCCCCTGCGCGCTTACAAGCGGCCGGCGTGGTCATGAACGAGATCATGGCGGCGCCCGATAAAGGCATCCCGGAAGAAGTGCTGCATGGCGCCAAGTGTATCGCTGTGGTGCCGGACATGGCGAAAGGCGCATTCATCGTTGGCGGAGAGCATGGTCGCGGTGTGGTCACCTGCCGCACTGCCCACGGCTGGAGTGCGCCGGCATTCATTTCGATTGGTGGGGGCAATTTTGGCTTCCAGGCTGGCGGCCAGTCAGTCGATCTCGTCATCTTGTTCATGAATGACAAGGGTGTGCAGGGACTGCTCTCGAGTAAGTTCGAACTCAGCGGCGAGGCATCAGCCACCGCGGGTCCGGTTGGAAGGCATGCCTCGGCAGGCACCGACTGGAAGATGAACACGGAGGCTTTGAGCTACTCGCGTACCAAAGGCCTGTTTGCTGGAGTCGCAGTCGATGGCGCCGTGATCCAGCAGGACAATGACTCCACAGTTGCGTTCTACGGCAAGAATGTTTCTTTCGGTAAAACGCTATCAGGTGACGTGCACGCCCCGGCCGGCAGCGACCCGTTTCTCGCGGCGGTAAGGGCTGCCGTCAACAAGGCGAACCAGCACGAAGCTGCCGAAAAGAAGTAGTTTGAGTTAGCCCAAGCGCCTACCGAATTGTGCACGCCGGCAATCGCAAGTTGCGGCTTCGCTCGGGGATGGCCTCGATCAGTTTTGGACCGGGAGGAACGCGGCATGGGCCTTTTTAGAAGCCGCAAGGATCAAGCCGACTTCGAGACGAGGCGAAGTGAGGGACGATTCGGCCTACTCGGATTCAGGTAACGGAGGTCCCGGCTCAAGCCTAAGCACGGTTCAACTGCTCAATGTCAATCTTCGATCAGCATACGGCCAGGGTGCTGGCCACAATTTGCGCCTTTGTCGCCATCGGGGCCTTTCTCTACGGGGTTCGTCACACCCTCGTCGTTATTCTCTTCGCGGTTCTTTTTGCCTACTTGTTAGAACCGGTTGTCTACCGAATCGAACGGTCAAGGCTTGCAAGAGGCTCTCGATGGCTCGCAATCCTGGAAACCTATTTGGCGATTGGCGCGATTCTCGCGGTGTTCGGCATTCTGTTCGGACCGAAGCTGGTGGCAGACACTAGGCTGCTAAGCCGGTCGCTGCCCGGATTGCTGGAGAAAGTTACAACCGGAAAGATCGTTTGGCAATTTGGTAATCGCTATGGCTGGAGCTACGACACTCAGCTCAAAATCGAGCAGTTTATTGCGTCCCATCAGGCAGAGATTCTCGCTCGGAGTGGCCAGGCAGGTGCAGCGGTTGCGAAGGCGTTGCAGAGTGTGATTTGGGTTGTTCTGATCCCCATCCTCGCTATCTTCTTCTTGCGCGACGGAAGGCAGTTCTCCGAAACCTTGCTGCATATCCTTGGCCAACGCAACCAGCGTCGCTTTCTGCGATTGATCATGACCGATCTCGACGTGATGCTTGCTCATTTCATTCGCGTGCAGCTCATACTGGCCGGCATATCGCTAGTGGCATACAGCGTGGTGTTAACCGCGCTTCGGTTTCCGTATGCGTTGGCGCTGGGATTCGCGGCCGGCGCTATGGAGTTTATTCCCGTCGTTGGTCCGCTTGGGGCCGCGCTGGCGATCGTCTTCGTCGGATTTCTGACGGGTTATCCTCACTTATGGGCGCTGATCCTGTTTTTTGCCTGTTGGCGAGTGGTGCAGGATTATGTCGTATCTCCGCGGGTGATGGGCGGAACACTAGAATTGCATCCTCTAGCAGCAATCGCGGCTGTGCTGATGGGTGGCGAACTTGGCGGAGTATTGGGCGTTTACCTTTCGATCCCGGTCGTTGCAACCATCCGCATCGTTTGGGTGCGTTGGCAGAAATATTCTGCGGTCATTGCGATGGCAGCTGCGCAAGGAGACATCCCAGAGTCGGCCCGGGACGCTGGTACTTAGAGCAGCATTGCGAGGTTCCGACAGGAGAGAGAACCCGTTCAAAGTTGCATAAGTGCGTGACAGATTCGGTCGCAGGCGTTCTCCGAGAGTTGTGATCGATTGTACTCAGGAGCAAAGGATGAGTAGCGTTCTTCTTATCGGCAAAGAGACGGACACCGTCCGTTCGATCGCGCAAGCGCTCGCCGCCGTGGATTGCCACTGTGAACGCGCTAGTGGTGGCGCGGCCACGATTCGCCGTTTGCGTCAGCAGTCCTTCGATGTAGTCATCACCGACCCTGAAAGCACGATTGATGAGGGCCTGGCGCTGATCGAGGAGATGCGCGACATTCGGCCCGGCATGAAGGCCATCCTTCTCACCGATTCCAGCACGCCAGAGGAAGTCATCGCTGCGCTGCGCGCTCGCGTCTTTGTCTGTTTCAGCGCCCCGTTCGACGTTGACGAGATTGCCAGCTTCGCCTGCCGCGCCGCGACCGACTCCGATTGGCGCACCGAAATCGAAGTTCTCTCCGCGCAGCCTGACTGGGTTTCGCTTCGTGCCAACTGCCGCATACTGACCGCTGAACGCGTGGTGACCTTCCTCGGAGAATTGTGCTCAGAATTGCCCGAACCTCCACACGACAACGTAATGCTGGCGTTCCGCGAGATCCTGCTCAACGCTATGGAGCACGGAGGGGCCTTCAATCGCCACAAGGTGGTGGAGGTATCCGCGGTGCGCACCGAACGCACCATCGTGTTTTACGTGCGCGATCCGGCTATGGGCTTTCGCCGCGAGGCGCTGGCGCACGCTGTCGCAGGCGGGGCTGCGGACCCTGCCGCACATCTCGAGCGGCGAGCGGAGATGGGCATGCGCCCCGGCGGATTTGGCATTCTGCTGGCGGAGGGCTTGGTGGACGAGC
>JADGRR010000419.1 GCA_017880745.1 Burkholderiales bacterium | reverse complement strand
CGATGACGCGGATGGATGAGCCACGACGCCACCGGAAAATTCTCGTCGCGGTGGCCCTTGCCGGACCGAAATTCACTGGCATCCGTCATCGTACGCCGTCCACGTTCGACTGAACGCGGCCTTTCCAAAGGCCGCCGCGCTTGCGGGCATATTGATAAGCGGAGTCGAGGGTAAAGGCCATGTAGGCGAGCGCGATCGCCGGCAGAAATGGCCCCCATAGCGGCGAGCGCCGGTAGAACCGCAACACCGGCTGGAACGCGATCGCCATGATCGCCCAAGCGAGCAGGCCGAGCGCCTGCGCAAGGCCGTGGTCAAACAGCGCCAGAACAACCGGAACCAGATAGATGAGCGCCATGCCGGCGACCGTCGCTGCGAGCAGCAACGGCGAATAGCGAAGCTGCGCGTAGGCCGAGCGCGCGACCATGCGCCGGATGTCCTGCACCGTCGCATAAGCACGGATACTGCGCACGCGCTCCGTCAGGCTTAGCCGGATCGGCCCCTGCGCCTTGAGGTTGCGCGCCAGCGCGCAGTCGTCGATCAGTGCGCCGCGAATGGCCTCGATGCCGCCCGCCGCACCGAGTGCATCGCGGCGCACCAGCATGCAGCCGCCCGCCGCCGCCGCCGTGCTGCGGTCTTGGCGCTTCACCCAGGCGAACGGGTAGAGCATCTGGAAGAAAAAGATGAAGGCCGGAATAAACGCGCGCTCGGCGAAACTCTCGCAGCGAAGCCGGACCATCAGCGAATTGAGCACCAGCCCGTCCGCTTGCGCCTTTGAAACGAGGCGCGTGAGTGCATCGGGGCCGTAAACAATGTCGGCGTCGCTGAACAGCAGATAAGTGGGTTCGCTCAGCAGCGCGCGCGCGACGCCTTGCTTCATCGCCCACAGTTTGCCCGTCCACCCTGCCGGCAGCGCGGCGCCGGGCAGCACGAGCAGCCGATCCGCGGCTGCCGCCGCCGCACGCCGCGCCACCTCAGCCGTGCCATCGCTGCTTTGATCGTCCACAAGGATCACGGAGAACGCGCCGGGATAATCCTGCAGCAGCAGCGAGGCGATAGTCTGGCCGACACCTTCGGCCTCGTCACGCGCGGGGATGACGGCCGTGACGGCTGGCCATGCCGATGGCGCGGGGCCGCCGTCATCGCGCTCGGCAGCGAGCCAGAAGCCGCCGCGTCCCGCAATTAGGTATATCCAGGCCGTGAGCGCGGCTGAGGCGACGAGGTTCGCGACCATTTGGCCAAAATATTCCTCGAATTGACGGCCCGGCACTCCGGGTGCGAGTACAAATATGAACCCTAAATTGTATGGCGAGTTCGGCGAGATTTTCCAAGGCCCGTGCGAGCACGCTTCACGGCTGCCTGGAGCGATCAAGGGGACATGAGCAGCGTCGGACACGAGCTGGTGACGAGAGTGAGCGGCTAGTCGAGACAATGATCGCAAACGACGACATTGCCGCCATCATCGTCAACCCGTCCATCCCGATCGCTACATTCTCGGCGGGGAGAACGTGCTGTTTTCCGACATGCTGGTGGACATCTCCACGATGGTCGGCCGCCGCCCGCCTCGTCGATTCGATTGAATAGTTCTATAAGGCTGGTTACTTCAAATGGTCGCCGAACCCCGGCTCGGTCCAGCGGCCCACCCACGGACGGCGCGAATGCCGTCGAAAGCGGGGCGACGATGACTGTTTCCAGTGAAGCCTTCCTGTCGCAGCTCACTGCGGTGGCCGCGGACACCGAGAGTCTGATCGATCGCCTCCTCGCCGCGCCAGCAATCGAGGGCGAGCGCGCGCGCCCGCAGCGCCTGCTCGATGCTATGCGCTACGCGAGCCTCAATGGGGGCAAGCGTTTCCGTCCTTTTCTCGTGGTCGCCACCGCCGCGCTGTTCGACGTGCCCCGCAAACGTGCGCTGATGGTCGGCGCGGCGCTCGAATGTGTGCACTGTTACTCGCTGGTGCACGACGACCTGCCGGCGATGGATGACGATGATCTGCGGCGCGGGCACCCGACCGCCCACAAGGCGTTCGACGAGGCGACTGCGATTTTGGCGGGCGACGGGCTCCTGACCTTCGCCTTCGATATTCTTGCGCGCCCCGACGCGCATCCCGACCCCGCGGTGCGCATCGAGCTGCTGCTGGCGCTCGCGCGCGCGTCGGGGCTCGGCGGCATGGTGGGCGGGCAGATGCTCGACCTAACCGCCGAAGGCCGCTTTGCCGACGGCCGGCCGCAGGCGTTCGACGAGGCCGCGGTGACGACGCTGCAGGCGATGAAGACCGGCGCGCTGCTGCGCTTCGCCTGCGTCGCCGGTGGTATCTTGGGGCAAGCGACCGGCGCTGAGCGCGAGTCCCTCGAACGCTACGGCTCCGCTGTCGGCCAAGCCTTCCAGATCGCCGACGACCTCCTCGACATCACAGGCGATAGCGCTACCCTCGGGAAGGCCATTGGCAAGGACGCCGAAGCGGGAAAGGCGACGCTGGTTGGGGTTCTCGGGCCCGAGCAGGCGAAGGAGCGACTCAAGACGCTGGTCGCCGAGGCCGAGGCGGCGCTCGCGCCGTTTGGCGCCGCGGCGGGGGCACTGATGGAGGGGGCGAAGTTTGTGGCGGAGCGGAAAGCGTAAGGCCGCAGACGTCGAATTTACGGCATTGCAAATTAGGACAGCAAGACTGCGGCATTGCATACCACGCAGCGTCTCAACTTCTGCGAAACAGCGAGTAGCCTGTGATCGTTCCAATCTGCTACGGGATGACCCTGCGAGCGATGGCCGTCGGGTTCTGTGCCTTTCGGAACATGGCCGCACTGTTTTTAACTCGGATCATCGCTGCCGGTGAAGGCGCCGCTTCTTGACCCTTGGCGATAGCGCATCCAAGCATTCAGCGCTCAGCTCATCTCGCTTCGCCTTAAGGCACACGACGATCCGGTCAGCGTCAGGGACGAAATCGTTGCATAGTCGCATCACGTCCGGGGTGCAAAGATCAGCCGCGTTGTCGGCTTGCGCCGAGGCCAGCGTTGCGCCGGCTGTGACGAGCAAACCTACCGCCAGCCCAGTCGCCACACAGAGTCGCGGCCAGGCTTGCATCCACGATGATTTCTTCATCCGATATTACCCAGATGACCTCTGGAACGGAGGGGACGATAGCAATCGGCGGGGTGTCCGGGAAGACGCCGGCATTCGATAAAGTGATAGATAGTTGTTCCTCGCAAAATTAGATTCTGCAGTATTGATGATGCAGTCCGCCATGAATGGGAAGGACAGAATAGCGCCATCGTGCTCAGTCCATTTAGGAAAGGCGAATCTTTCCTCAGTGCGAGATGCGTTCGGCTTCGGTTGTAGTATTCGACGTAGGCCTTCATGACTCGGCGTAGGTGCATCTCGCTGAGTATGATGACATGGGCGAGGCACTCTCGACGAATCGACCCGATGACGCGTTCTGCGGAGCCAATATGCCACGGTGACCGAGGCGCCACGATTTTAAACCCTTATTATCCGGATAAAATATTTGGGCGGAGCAATAGTATTTAAAATGAGAATCTAATGATATTATCAACAAAATTG
>JADGRR010000418.1 GCA_017880745.1 Burkholderiales bacterium | reverse complement strand
AGGCCGAGATCCTGATCGGCGCCGGCGCGATTGCCGTCATTGAAACCTCCGCGGTGACGCTGGGCGAGTTCGGGCCGGCGCACCGGTTCATCGATGCATTGCGCCATCGCCGCATCCGCATCCTCGACTCCACTTGCCCGGCGATACATGCGGCGCTGCAGGCCGGGCAGAAAGGCCTGCCCTTCATTCCCTTGCGCGGACTGATCGGCAGCGACCTCCTCGCCTCGCGCCCCGACTGGAAGGTCATCGACAATCCGTTTGCCCCGGGCGATGCGATCGCCGTGCTGCCCGCGATCAATCCCGACATTGCGCTGTTCCACGCGCCGCTCGCGGATCGCTCGGGCAACGTATACATCGGGCGCAGGCGCGAGCTGCTTACCATGGCGCACGCATCGAAGCAGACCTTCGTCACGGTCGAGGCGATCAGCGAGCGCAACCTGTTCGACGATCCGAAGCTGGCCCCGGGCCTCGTGCCGGCGATTTACGTCAGCCGCATCGCCCTCGCCAAACAGGGCGCCTGGCCGATCGGACTGCCCGGCGAATATGGCGCGGACGATGCGGCGATCAGCCGCTACGTACAGAGCGCGAAGACCGAGGACGGCTTCCGTCGCTTTCTGAATCAATGGCTGGGCGAAGCGGCGGTGACGGCATGACTCTCGCCTATAGCCGCGCCGAGCTGCTGGTCGCAGTGATCGCGCGCCTGCTCGAAGGCTGCCGCCACGTCACCGTCGGCGCCTCCTCGCCCATACCCGGGGCGGCCGCGCTGCTGCGGCAGGAACTGACCAAAGGCGCGATGCGCGTGACCATCCTCGGCTCCAACCGCTACAACGCCTATACCAACGGCGGCGTCGAAACCTTCGACATGGCGGCGCAGGGCCGCATCGATGCGTTTTTCCTCGGCGGCGGACAGATCGACGGCCAGGGCAACATCAATCTCGTCGGCACCGGCACCTATCCGGCAAACGAGGTGCGCTGGCCCGGCTCGTTCGGTTCGGCCTATCTGTACTACCTGGTGCCGAAAGTGATCCTGTTCCGCGAGGAGCATACGCGGCGGGTGCTGGTGCCCAAGGTGGACTTCATCAGCGCGCCCGGTGTGAGCGCACCCGGGGTCTATCGGCCGGGGGGCCCGTACGGTCTGCTCACCGGGCTGGGATGGTTTTCCTTCGACAAACAGAGACATCGCTTCCGCCTGGAAAGCGTGCACCCGGAACACAGCGTCGAAGAAATCCGCGATCAGACCGGCTTCGAATTCGATTGTGCGGCGGAGGTGCCGTTCACGAGCGCACCCGAACCGGAAATACTCGCGCTGATCCGCGGCCGGATACGCAACGAAATCGCCGAAACCTATCCGCGCTTCGCTTCGACCTTCGCCAACTGAGTCGGAACCATGACCGTCTTTGCGCAACCAGGATCGCATCGTGTCTGAGCGCGACGCCGCCTCCGTTCCCCGCCGCATCATTCTGGCGCTGCTCCTGGGCGGACTGTTCGTTCTCGGCTATCTGGTCCTGAGCTGGTTCATCGTGCCGGCAGTCTGGGCCGCCATCCTCGCCTATGTCACCTGGCCCGTCTATGCGCGGCTGCGCAAGCTCCTGCGCGGCCATGCCATGAGCAGCGCGGCGCTGATGACCGTGTTGCTGACCGCGGCGTTCGTGCTGCCGCTGTTGTGGCTTGTCGCCCTGCTGCAGAGTGAATTCGTCCTTGCCTACCAGTCCGCCTCGGCCTACATGGCCGGGGGGCCGCACCGGCTGCCGGATTTCGTGCTGCACCTGCCGTGGATAGGGGAACCGCTGCAGGACCTGCTCGACAAATTTGCCGCCGACCCCGTCGCACTGCGCGCCCAACTGGCGACCTGGATCCAGCAATGGCTGGGCGAACTCGGAAATCTGGTTGGCGGTGTGGCGCAGAATGCGCTCAAGCTGGGTTTCGCCGTGTTGACCGTTTTGTTCATTTATCGCGATGGAGAGAGCCTGCTCGACCAGGTGCGGCGGGTATTGCGGCGCTTCCTCGGCACGCGGGTCGATGGCTACATCGACGCAATCGGTGTCACCACCAAGGCGGTCCTCTACGGCCTGGTCCTGACCGCGTTCGCGCAGGGCCTGCTTGCGGGCATCGGCTACTGGTTTGCCGGAGTGCGGGCGCCGGTGCTGTTCGGCGCGTTCACCGCGCTCATCGCGCTGATGCCTTTCGGCACGCCGTTCGTCTGGGGCTCTCTCGCCGCCTGGCTGCTGTTCACCGGCAAGACGCTCGAAGGCATAGGCCTGCTGCTGTGGGGCACGCTGGTCGTGAGCTGGGTCGACAACCTGATACGGCCGCTGGTGATCAGCAGCGCCACGCACATTCCTTTTCTGCTGGTGATGTTCGGCGTGCTCGGCGGCCTCGCGGCCTTCGGCCTGATCGGCATGTTCCTCGGGCCGGTCGTCGTCGCAGTGCTGATGGCGGTGTGGCGCGAGTGGCTCGAAGATCAACGCCCGGTCAGCCCCGGCGCGCCGCCTAAGGTCTGAGCCGGCAGCGCACTTCCACGCGCACCGGCGATGCCCGCTTCAGCGGTCGCGGCCTTTCATCATGCGCAGCGGATTGTAGGCAAGCACGGTCCCGCCTTTTTGATTGATCACCTGGTTCTCGGTGCGCACCAAGCCGCGATTGCCCTTGGAAGTCTCGCGCACTTCGCTGACCCTGCATTCGACATGGATGGTGTCGCCGACGAAGGTCGGCCCTTTGACGTCCAGCGTGGCGTTCAGGAACGCGAGTCCCGTGCCCTGTATCATCGGCAGCAACAGGCCCTCGGCGCAGGCATAGACCAGCGCTGCCGGCACCACCCGGCCGGCGATTGCCATGTTCTTCCGGTCTTCGGTATTGGTGAACAATTCCTCCGTCAGCCAGGAGAGATTGACGAAGTTCACCAGATCCGTTTCGGTGAGCGTGCGCCCGGCGGTGCGGAATCGGTCGCCGACCGAAAGGTCGTTCCAGAACGGGCCCATGCCGAGCAGTTCGATGTCTTTTTCCATTTGTGCCTTCCAATTTTCGACGGGTCGATGTTACGCTCCGATGCGCCGGCTGTGAACCGGGCACAATGTCTTTCCACCCGTCACTTTTCTACAGACTGAAAACATCTTGGCCAAAGTACTCGAACTGAACGCGCTTGACCTCGGCGCCATCGTCCGTCCCGGCGACAGTGTCATGTGGGGCCAGGCAGACGCCGAACCGGTGCCTCTCACCCAGGCGCTGATGGCGCAGCGCCATGCCATCGGCGACTTCAACGTGTTCCTCGGCATCACCTACGCCGACACGCTGAAGCCAGAGTACGCTGACTGCATCCGCTTTTCGGCGTATTGCGGCACCGGCGGCAACCGCGCGCTCGCCAAGACGGGCAAGCTCGATATCCTGCCCTGCCATTACTCGCACCTGCGTGACCTGATGATCAGCGGGCGGCTGAAGGTGGACGTGTTGCTGCTGCAGCTCGCGCCGGCGAACGAACGCGGCGAGTACAGCCTGTCGATCGCGCACGAATATCTGATCCCGGCGCTGGAAGCCGCGCGCGTCGTCATCGCCGAAGTGAACGA
>JADGRR010000417.1 GCA_017880745.1 Burkholderiales bacterium | reverse complement strand
CGCTCGATAAACGCCTGCAACTGGTTCTTCAGATATTCAGGTTGCTGTCCTGCCAGTCGCGGCATCGGAAAGGCTCCACGAAATCCTTGCGCCGAAACCCCGTGGCAGGTCTTGCAATAATCCGTCTTGGCCTTCAGCTCCTGCTGCGAAACGGCGGACGCTCTCTTGTCCTCCGCCTGCGCCGAGGCGGAAACGACGATCGCGAAGGCTGCAGTCATCAATACCGATTGAAAGCTCATGAGCCCGCCTTTGATAAAGGCTACGTTACGCTTCGCTGGGCACTTTGATCCAGTTGATTTTTCTGAAGCGTGTTGACCGAGATCAATGGCAGGCGCGAATCCGAAATCATAGCGCAAGCGACGGGCAATACTCGTCAAACCGGTCGCGTCGACGCGTGACGAGACGTAGTGTTTGATCATTTGCTAATTCGTCGCATTTGCAACTATGGTTGCAAAATTGTCTCGTCATCGTGAAATCGAACCCGCCGTGGCTAATCGTTTGTTCGGGCTCCCGACTCCTCGACTATTGTAATTGTCGCAAGCGGCGTTCGATTTGGTATTCCTGCCTTTAGCACGAAGTGCCGCAAGCAACGGGGTGGCGCGCGATGCAAGGCGACAGCGTCCGATTTATTCGACCCTTTGGAAATTGCGGGCTGTTCGCTGCGCTTGCGGCGGCTGTCGTCCTAGCCGGTTTCCTGACAATCGGTTTCGCGCCGCCGGCACAGGCGCTTCCCAGTTTCGCGCGCCAGACCGGGCAGCCCTGCGGCACCTGCCACACCGATTTCCCCGGGCTGACCCCCTACGGACGAAGGTTCAAACTGCTCGGCTATACGACGGGGGGTGGAGCCTACAAGACGACGCCTTTCTCATCGCGCGCCGCCGTCGACGCGCGCGCGGAGTACAACAAGCTGCTCGGTTATGCGAATGAGGTGGCGCCTCCTCCGCCGACTGGCGGCGAGAAGGGCTGGGTCCCGCCGATTTCGGCGATGTTGGTCGTCAGCGACACCCATCTCGCGACGCCGATGTCGCCGCCGACCGATCCCTACAAGCCCAATGACAATATCATCGCCTCACCGCTCAGCTTCTTCTGGGGAGGCGCCATCACCAGCAACATCGGCGCCTTCGCCCAGGTGACGCGGAACTCGCCGGACCTCGTCGTTAACAATGTCCTGCCAAATGGACAACCAGATCCGTTCGCCCATACCTGGACCTGGGACAACACCGATGTCCGGTTCGCCGACACCACGAGGATCGGCGGGCTTGACGTTGTCTACGGCATCACCGCCAACAACAATCCCACCGTGCAGGATCTTTGGAATACGACGCCGGCCTGGGCCTTTCCCTATGCGGGGCCGCCGCCGGGATCCGGCGGCAATGTAACCCCCTCGGCAGGCACGATGATTGAAGGCGCGTTCGCCGCACGCGTAGGCAGCGTCGGTGGCTATACCATGCTCAACGACGTGCTCTATCTGGAAGCGAGCGTCTATCGCACGTTGAACTTTGGCCAGCAGAATGCCCTTGGCACCGATCCGATCGGCTCGCCCGGCCTGTTCAACTACGCGCCCTACTGGCGCGTCGCGCTCGAGCCGCACTGGGGTCCCCACACGCTGATGGTCGGCACCTTCGGCATGTTCATGGATGTTCATCCATGGAGCGATCCGAACGGGCTGATCTCGCAGGGGACCGTCCCGCAGTCCGACAAATTCACCGATGTCGGTTTCGACGCGCAGTACCAGTACCAGGGCAGCAACTATTGGCTGACGCTGCGCGGCAGCTTCATCCACGAAGTCCAGAGGTTCGATGCCAGCTTCAACGGCTTCAATCCGGCGCAGGGGTCGTCCAATCCGATCGATACGATTAACAGTCTGCGCCTCTATTCCTCGCTGGCCTTGGGCGGCGACAATCGCATTGTGCTGACGGGCCAGTACTTCAGCACGTGGGGTAGCGCCGACGCCGGGCTTTTCGGCTTTGACACCAACGGCGTCACCCCGCTGGGGCCCAATAGCAACGGCTGGAACGCTGAAATCGCCTACATCCCCTTCGGCGTCAGCAAGTCGCCGGGCTGGCCGTGGTTTAACGCCCGCATCGGCCTGCAATACACCTATTACAATAAGTTTAACGGCACCTCGGTTGGCGCCCAGAACAACAACACGCTCTTCCTGCACGCTTGGATGGCGATGTAGGCGGGATTGCAACGCACGGAGACCATGTGATGAACAAGCTGACCTTTCTCGGTGTCGCCGGGCTGGCCTGGACCGTTGCGACCCCAGCTTTTGCCGCCGACTTGCCGATGGCGGTGAAATCGCCCGCCCCGTTCGCGACGCGCTTCACGTGGACCGGCTGCTATGGTGGCGGCCATGTCGGCGCCGCGTTCCAGCGCCACGACGCCACCGATCCGGTGCTCCTGATCCAGGACAATCTCGGCGGCCCCGGCACCACGGTCGGCACCACCACCGCCAAAGTCAGTACGACCGACGTGGCCCTCGGCGGCCAGCTCGGCTGCGACTATCAGTTTTCGCCGAACTGGGTCGTCGGTATCGAAGGAGCCGCATCCGCCGGCGTCGTCGATGGCCACAAGACGGTGGGATTACCGGCAGGCAATCCGGGCTACAGCGCGCTCGTCACCGTGAGCACCGACCTGATGACAGCCATCACCGGCCGACTCGGCTATGCCGTGGACCGCTGGATGTTCTATGGCAAGGGCGGCGTGGCCTGGACCAACGACAAGTACAGCATCACCGGCACATTCGCCGGCACCCCCTTCGATGCGGAAGGCTTGGGCGCCTGGCGTACCGGCTGGACCGCGGGCGCGGGGGTCGAATGGGCCTTCGCCGATGACTGGTCGGTGCGGCTCGAATACGACTACTACGATTTCGGCACGCCGGTGGTGAACATGATCGACACCGGCAACGGCTTCATGGGCCCGGTGGCCTATCGACAGTCGACGCAGACAGTCAAACTCGGAGTGAATTTCCACGTCTGGGGCGCGCAATAAATACGATTCCACCGGCGCGGGGCGATGAAACCTACGCGTCAGCAGAAAAGCAGAACGATGACGATCCTTGGTTACCACGCGATGCTGCGAACGGTGCTCCTGGCAGCAGTGCTGGGTGTCGCGCTGTCGTCGGCCGGCCGCGCGGATGACCTTCAGGCCAAGCTTGCATATTGCAAGACCTGCCACGGTTTGTCGGGTCAGGGTTATTACGGCTACTACACCATGCCCCGCCTCGCGGGTCAGCAACCCAAATACATCGAGAACCAGTTGCGGGCTTTCATCGAGCACCGGCGGAAAAACCTGATCATGGCCAATGTGGCGCATGCTCTGTCGCCGTCGATGCTGTCGGCGCTGGCTCATCATTTCAGGGATCTCAACCCGCCACCGCTGGGCGGCGGATCAAGGGGCAACGTTGCTACGGGCAAGCGCATTTACGAGGAGGGACTTCCCGAATCCAATGTCCCCGCATGCTCCGCGTGCCACGGTCAAGACGCCAGGGGTCAGGACCAGATTCCTCGTCTGGCCGGCCAGCTCCCTGACTACTTCTACAGCAAGCTTGTAAACTGGA
>JADGRR010000416.1 GCA_017880745.1 Burkholderiales bacterium | reverse complement strand
TTGAGAACAGGCTGGAGACCCCGCTGACCCAGGGGTTGGACGGCTCGGAAACGATGATGTCGTATTTGCCGTTGTGGGTGGAGAAGAAGGTCTTGGCATCGTCGATCCGGATATGGCTGCGCGGGTCGGCGTAGGCGTTGGCATTGCGCGCATTGAAGCCGCGTGCCGCCTCCACCATGGCGGGCTCGATCTCGATGGTGTCGACGGCATCGATTTTCGAGTTGGCGAGCATGGTGTGCACGGTGAGGCCGGTGCCCATTCCGATAATGGCGGCGTTCTTTGCCGCCGGCTTGAACGCGAGCGGCAACACCGCCGTGAGCACCATGGTGACCTCATCGGGTATACGTGGACCCGCCTTTAGGTTGATGGCGCCGTCGGATTTGGCATTGGTGCGAATGCTGGTGCCATCTGGAAATTCGACCAGACTGACGGTGGCGGTTTTGCCGTCCTTGTAGAAGAGAGGCTTGATGTCGGCCGCGGTGTAAATGGTGCCGTAGCGGAACACGCCCGACACCATGCGGTGAACATCGAACTCTACTGCGCCGAAGGCGAGGATCAACGCCAGCGCAACCACGCCGCCGGCTGCCGTCGCAAGCCCCACGCCGCCGGTGAAGTCCTGCCGTTCGCGCCCCGCGCGCCACAGCAGATATACGCCGAGCAGGGTGTCGATCGCCGCGCCTGTGGCGATGAGGTTCTTCAGTCCCAGCAGCGGCAGTCCCAGGTGCGCCGCAGCGAACACGCCAAGGATTGCGCCCAGGGTATTGGCGGCGTAAACCGCGCCTATGCTTTTCTCGCCGTAGCCGCGGCGCAGCAGGGCATAGGTGATCAGCGGCAGTGTCATGCCGGCGCAGAAGGTGGCCGGGAACATGATGGCGAGTGCGATGACGTGGCTGGAAAGGTGGTAGAGCGCATAGCCCGTTTCGGTGCGGGCGACGCCCTTCATGATCCAGGTCATGGCATCGAACATGGCGCCGTACAGCGGCAGCGTGGCGATGGCCAGGAGTCCCATCACCACCTGCACCATGCCGAGCAGGCGCGTCGGGTTCGCAGTGCGATCGATGCGACGCTTCACCCAGTAGCCGCCGCAGGCCAATCCGAATATGAAAGCCGAGAGCATGAGTTCGAACGAATGCGTGGACGCGCCTAACACCAGGCTGAGCATCCTGATCCAGCCGATTTCGTAGATGAACGAAGCGGCACCGGTCAATACCGCGGTGGCGAGCAGCATCCGGAAATAGCCGCGCTCGCTGTCTTGCACCGTAGCGAGGGGCAAGGCAGGGGGTGGCTCGGCGCCGCGCGCGATCAGCCACACTGCCGCTGCCAGCGCCAGATTCATCAGACCGGCCGCCTGGATGGTGCCGGGCAGTCCCAGTCTTGCGATCATGAAAAATCCGCTCGCCAGCACGCCGATGGCGGCGCCCAGGGTATTGGTGAAATAGAGCATGGCGAGCGATGCGCCCGGCGCCTGCGGATGGCGGCGGATGAGCCCGCCGCTCATCAGCGGAAAGGTCATGCCGAGCAGAATGGACTGCGGCAGGATCAGCGCGGTGCCGAGCGACCACTTGAACCAGGTGGCGGCGAATTCGGATCCGAGCGCCGGCAGGACGGAGTCGTAAGCTGCGTCGGTTGCGGCGACGAACAGCGGATGAAACGCAAGCGCGCAGGCGCCGATGGCGGCTTCGGCAAGCGCGTAGCCGACGAGCAGGTTTTTCCAGCCCCCGGAGAACCGGCTGCAGAGCCAGGACCCGAGGGCCATGCCGCCCATGAATATCGCCAGCACCAGGGTCTGCGCATAGGCGGCATGCCCCAGGAACAGCTTGAGGTAATGGCTCCAGATGGATTCGTAGATCAGCCCGGCGAAGCCGGACACGGTGAACAGCAGGAACAGCGTGCCGCGTGAGCGCAGTGGATTGAGCATGGGGCAGGATTGGATGCTTGGATGCGCACGATGCGTTACGCAATGCGTTGCAGCAGGGCGCAAATTTGCCGCAGTGTATCTTAGGCCGCAGGGAGCGTGTGGAGATTCGGCGTGGTGTGCGCCGGGGCATCTCGAATAGGGGGATGCAAATGCGGCGTAATGAATTGCGGCGTATTCCAAGAGCAGCCATTGCGCGCTTCGCGCGCCAACCATGTTTTCGGTACGGATGAAAAGCGCATCCGTACCGAAAACATGGTTATGGATAAAAACAACCCCGGTTTGGGGTTTCTCCAAGATCGTCGATTGTGTGCGGATGCGCTTTTCATCCGCGCGCAATCGACGATCCGCGCGGACGGGACGCCGTCCGCGCAAGCTCGGTCGCAACAGCCGGTAAGCTGCCTACTATCCACCCTGTAGAATGATCCTTTGCGCTTCAGTGTCCGCAGCCGAGATTTTCATTTTGTCCCCGCCTCCATTGCCGACCGTTCCCTACTGGCGTTTATCTGCTTTCTATTTTGCCTATTTCGCGCAGGTTGGTGCCACCGCCCCGTACTTCAGCTTGTATCTCGCATCGCTCGGGCTTGCCGCAGCGCAGATCGGCGTGCTGCTCTCGCTCGGGCAACTGACGCGCGTCGTCGGACCGAGCTTCTGGGGCTGGGTCGCCGACCGCACCGAGCAGCGTGCGCGCATCATCCGCATTACGCTGACGTTCGGGGGAACGTGGTTCTCCGGATTCTTCTTCGTCGACACCTTCTGGGGTCTGTTCGCGCTGCTTCTTGCCATCGGCTTTTTCACCAGTGCCTCGATGCCGCTCACCGAGTCGCTGACGCTGTCGCACCTGCGCGGGGCGATCAGCCGCTACGGTTCGATCCGGTTGTGGGGCTCGGTGGGCTTCATCCTTGCGGTGATGCTGGTCGGCTACGCGCTCGATTCGCGGCCGGTGGCGAGCCTGTTGTGGATGGTGCTCGCGACCTATGCGCTGGGCTGGGTCTGCGCGCTTGCCCTTCCGGATATGCATGCGGCCAGCGGCAACGCCGCGCCCGAAGCCGTGTGGGCCATCCTGCGGCGGCCCGAGGTCGCCGGACTTCTCGGTGCGTGTTTCCTGATGAACCTTGCGCACGGGCCGCTGTATGCGTTTTTCTCGCTCTACCTCGTGGACCATGGCTACAGCAAGGCGGCGATAGGCTGGATGTGGAGCTTCGGCGTGATCGCCGAAATCATCGTGTTCCTGCTAATGCCGGCGCTGATGCGGCGCTATTCGCTTGCGCGTATTCTCCTGGCATGTTTCGCCGCCGCGGCGCTACGTTTCCTCATGATCGGCTGGGCCGTAGATTCGGCGCCGGTCCTGTTCGCGGCCCAACTCTTGCACGGTCTGAGCTTCGGCGCCTACCATGCTGCGGCGGTGACGGCGATACACCGCTGGTTTCGGGGCGCGCATCAAGTGCGTGGACAGGCGATTTACCTGTCGGTGTCTTTCGGCGCCGGCGGCGTTCTGGGCAGCGTGCTCTCGGGCCTGGGGTGGGACAGCGTGGGTCCTGCCTGGACTTTCAGCGCCGCGGCGCTTGCCGCTCTCGCCGGTTGCGTGCTGCTGCAATGGAAAGTGCGTCCGTCGCGCATCTGAAGATCGGCAGGCGCGGATGCGACCA
>JADGRR010000415.1 GCA_017880745.1 Burkholderiales bacterium | reverse complement strand
TCAGGTCATGAAAACCTATGGCGTGAGCCATTCGCTCCTGGTACAGCCAAATTCCGGATACGGCAGCGACAACAGCTGTATGCTCGATGCGATTGCGCGCGGCGAAGGGCGCTTCAAGGGCATCGCAATCATCGATTTTGACGCCGATCTTGCGACATTGCGCGAATTCAAGAGTCATGGAATTGTCGGTGCGGCGTTTAATCCAACTTTCCACGGCCTCGACTACTACAAGCGCTCCGCAGGTTTGATCGCCATGCTGGCGGAGCTCGATATGTTTTTGCAAATCCAGAGCGAGCACGATCAGTTGTCGATGTTCGTACCCTGGATCGAATCAATGCCGATCCGCGTGCTGATCGACCATTGCGGTCGCCCGACGCCGGAGGCCGGATTAGACCAACCGGGCTTTAAGGCGCTGTTGCGCCTCGCCGCGACAAAACGTGTCAGTGTCAAATTGTCCGGCTATTCGAAATTCGCCCGGCTTCCCTATCCATTCGAGGACACTTGGCCCTATGTGCGTGCCATCGTGGAGACCTTCTCGCTCGATCACTCCCTGTGGGCCTCGGATTGGCCTTATCTGCGCGCGCCGGAACGGCAGGATTACGGGCCGTTGGTCAAGCTGGTCGAAATCCTCTTCCCAAATGCCGCCGATCGCCACCCACTTTTGTGGGACACGCCACGCCGCTTGTTCGGTTTCGGCCATTGAACGATTGACTGGTGACAGCGATGGAAGCGCCAATATGACAAATCCCCGCAAACAGATTTCCATTTGTGCCACCTATATGCGCGGCGGCACCAGCAAGGGCGTGTTTTTCAATCCGGATGACTTGCCTGAAGCAATTCGCAACGACCCGGCCGCGCGCGACCGGCTGATGCTGCGCGTCATCGGCAGCCCCGATCCTTACGGCAAGCAGATCGATGGCATGGGTGCCGCCACTTCAAGCACCAGCAAGGTGGTGCTGGTCAGCAAAAGCAGCCGTCCCGACTGCGACGTGGATTATCTCTTCGGCGCGGTCTCGATTGAGAAGCCTGTGGTGGACTGGAGCGGCAATTGCGGCAACTTGACCTCGGCCGTGGGCCCCTTCGCGATTGCCCGTGGCCTGGTCGCGGCGCCGCGCGACGGCGTCGCAATCGTGCGCATCTGGCAGGCCAATATCGGCAAGAAGATCATCGCTCATGTGCCGGTGCATGACGGCGAAGTCGTCGAGCTCGGCGACTTCGAGCTCGATGGCGTGACCTTTCCCTCAGCCGAAGTCCGGCTCGAATTCCTCGATCCCGGAGCCGACGAGGACGGCGAAGGCGGCGCCATGTTCCCCACCGGCCACCGTATCGACACGCTCGACGTGCCCGGCGTCGGCCTGGTCGAGGCCACGCTCATCAACGCCGGCAACCCCACAATTTTCGTGGAAGCGGCAAAGCTCGGCCTGAAGGGCACGGAACTGCAAGACGCCGTCAACGGCAACGCCGAACTACTCGCTAAATTCGAGACCATCCGCGCCCACGCCACTGTCGTCATGGGAATGGCGGCGTCCGCGCAGGAAGCCACCGATAAGCGTCCGCACACGCCGAAGATCGCCTTCGTCGCGCCGCCCGCGGCCTATACCGCTTCCAGCGGCAAAAAAATTGTCGCGGATGATGTCGACCTACTCGCCCGCATCATGTCCATGGGCAAGCTGCACCATGCCATGACAGGCACCGGTGCGGTCGCCATCGCGGTGGCAGCTGCCATTCCGGGAACGCTGGTCAACCGCGTCCTCGGCGGTGCCGCGCAGCCGCGGGTGCGTTTCGGCCACCCTTCGGGGACGCTCGCGGTAGGCGCGGAAGCCGCCGAAGTCGACGGCCAGTGGACCGTGACTAAAGCCGTCATGGGCCGCAGTGCCAGGCGCCTCATGGATGGGACCATATTCGTTCCGGCCTAGGGCTGAGCCTGCGTAAATTCGTCACAGCCACAAGATCTTCTTGCGATAGTCCAGGTCGGTCAGCAACGGCATCGCGGGTCCCTGGTGAAACACCGCGCCGCGCTCGAGCGCAAACACGCGGTCGGCCAGCGCCAGCACCAGATCCAAATTGTGTTCCACGATCACGATGGAGGTATGCCGGCGCAGCAGGTCGAACACCTTGAACAGTTCGAGGATTACAGTCGGCGCCAATCCTTCGAACGGCTCGTCCAGCAGCAGCAATTTCACATTGCCCGACATGGCGCGTGCCACCGCCACCATCTGCTGTTCGCCGCCGGACAGATAATCCGCCGCGATGTGCATTCGCTCTTTCAGGCGCGGAAAATACTCGAATATTTTCTCTTCGCTCCAGACCACGCCATTGCTGCCATCGGTTTTCCGCGCCAAGCGGCCGAGCGCGAGGTTCTCCGCTACGGTCATGCCGGCGAACAAGCCACGGCCTTGCGGCACATAGCCTATTCCTAAGCGAGCTATGTCCGGCGCCGGCAGTCCGGCAATGTTACGTCCCTCGTATTCGATCGTTCCGGACGCAGGCGCAACCAGCCCGGCCAGCGTCTTCAGGAGCGTGGACTTGCCCGCGCCATTGCGGCCAAGCAGCGCGACGATCTCGCCTTCGCGCACGTCCAGCGTCGCATCATTTAGGATATGGCTTTTGCCGTAGAAGGCGTTAACGCGCTCGAAGCGCAGTACCTGCGCGCCGAGCGTCTCGCCCGAAATGCGGCTGGTAACGGGCGGCGTGCCCGTTCCGGTGTAGATTTCTTGTACGCGCCGATCGTTGCGCACCTCATCAGGCGCGCCCGCCATCAGCACTTCGCCCTGGTTCATCACGGTCACGCGCCGCGAGAACCCGAGTACGCGGTCGATGTCGTGTTCGACGATCAGCACCGGGATGTTCGCCGCCACGTTTTTCACGAGGTTCGACACGCGCTCGCGTTCCGCCGCGGCAAGGCCTGCGAGCGGCTCGTCCAGCAGCAGCACATGCGGCTTGGAACCCAGCGCAATCCCTAAGTCCACCAGCCTTTGCCCACCGTAGGACAAGTCACCGCTTGCGATCTCCTCGATGCCTTCCAGTCCGAGAAATTTGATCAGTTCCGCAGTTTCCGCGTGGACATCCGGGTAGCTGTCAATGTCGCGCCAGGCATTGAAACGCATCGGATGCTGCGCTTGCAGCGACAGGCGCAGGTTCTCGTAGATCGACAGGCCGCGGAACAGGTTCGTGATCTGGAACGACCGCGCGAGGCCCTGATGACAGATACGGTGCGATGGCAGGCCTTGGATGTCGCGGCCGTTGAGGCGCACGGTTCCGCTGTCCGGAATGTACAGACCCGAGACCAGGTTGAACAAAGTGGTCTTGCCGGCGCCGTTCGGACCGATCAGGGCATGGATTTCGCCTGCGCCGATCGTGAGGCTGGCACCGGCGACCGCACGAATGCCGCCGAAGTGCTTCGAGACCGCGTTGACCTCCAGCACGGTTCCCTGGATCCCGTGCGGGAGCAGGAACGCCGGCAGCGGCAAACCTTCGTAGATCTTGCGCTTGCTCATAGCCGCCGCTTCTTCCGACAGCGGACGCCAGCGCCGGCTAAATGTCCCACAGATGCCGACCAAGCCGCCG
>JADGRR010000042.1 GCA_017880745.1 Burkholderiales bacterium | reverse complement strand
AACGCTCGATCGGCACCAGCATGGTGACCGTGACCATGCCGGGCAGGCGGCCGATTTCGACGGCGCCGGTGAGGGTGACGCGGTTCAGCACTTCGTCTTTCGAATAATCCAGCAGCGCCGCCAACCGGGCAACGCCATTGTCGGTGGCTTCATTGATGGTGGCGCCGGAACCGACCATCTGGAGCGGGGCGGAGTCGTCCAGCTTGCCTTGTCCGAATTTGTCGGCCAGCTGCCGCGCGCGTTTTTTTTCATCGGCCGAGAACGGACGCGCCAAATGGGGCAGATCCTCCGCCGGGGGCAGGAGTACAGGGCCGCCGAGCTTGAGGCCTTTGATCACACTCACCTGCAGGGTGATTTCGGCGGACACGTCGGTGGTATGGCCGGCGATTTCGCCATCGCCCTGCATCGCGTGCGCATCGCCGACGTAGATGCCTCCGCCGGAGACTTTTACCGGGCAGATCAGGATGGCGCCCTCGCGTACGGAGTCCAGGTCCAGGTGGCCGTCGGTGCGGCATTCGTCGAGGCGTTCCCTGGAGATGCCGTATTCGTGCGGCGCATCGACCAGGAAGGTGCCGAAATCCCCGGCGTTGTGCGAATCAGGCATGTCGATCGAGGGCGTGGTGCCGATGTTGCCGATAAAGGGGCGCAGCCGCGTGACCACGCCTGCCACTTCCGCCGGGGCCCAGGCGACGATGGGATGCTGTTTCGATGCCTGCGGCAGCGCCATGACCTTGCGCGCATCCTTGGCGAGGCCCTCGGCCACCTTGCGCTCCACCGTAACGGCGAGCTTTCGCTCCTCGTCGAACACGATGGTATAGCCGTTGTCCATGCGAAACGGGCTCGCCTCCGCCCCGCATTTCACGCAGCGCACGGCTTCGCGGCCGGTGCCTTCCAGTCTGGTCGCCGGACTCTTCGTGCCGCAGCCGGGGCAAAGGCGGGCGACGAAAGGATCGCCGGTGTAGCGGCCCTCGACAGCGGACATGGTGCCGGAGGCGGTGGCGGTGGAGGTGACATGGACTTTCCGGATGCGGATGGCGATGGCGTCTCCCACCTCGGCACCCGCCACTGCAATGGGCTGCGTCACTTCATGCCCGCCGCGGAACGACGGCGTGATCATCGGGCCCCAGCAACCGGGCGCCGTCTCGGCGACGATGGTGCCACCATCGGCCACCGGCCCGAGCATGGCTTGACTCGGCCCCACCAGGCCGCCGGTATACGTATTGACGCGCAGCATTTTCTTGACTGGCATGTCCATTTCGGTCTCCTCGATATCAATGACGTTTCGATTACGAATGAAACTCACAGGGCGGGCAGCCCCGGCCAGATGCAGTCCGCCCTTGCAACTTCAGGATCAATATTGCGACCGCGCGTGCACCTCGTTCATGACAACGGTCAAATCAACATTGATTACTTTCCGGCGCCAACGGCGGTGGCTGACCGCAGGCGAGCTCAATCCCAAGGCGATCCGCTGCGCGCGGCCTGGCGCGGGAGCGCGGTATCATTCGGCTTTCCCCGGTCGCCGCCAGGATGGCCCGGCGCGACCACCATCAATCCGAAGGAGAATGAGCATGAGACGAGCAGCCATCGTGGCCCCGCTACGCAGCGCAGTGGGTGTGTATGGCGGCAGCCTGCGCCCGGTGCCGGTGGAGAAACTGATCGCAAGCGTGATCAAGGCGCTGATCGAGCGCTCCGGCCTCGACAGCGCAAAGCTCGACGACGTCATCATCGCCCAGTCCTATGCCAACGGCGAGGCGCCCTGCATCGGGCGCTATGCGGTGCTGGAGGCGGACCTGCCGATCGAAATCCCGGGCTATCAGCTCGATCGGCGCTGCGGCGGCGGACTGCAGGCGGTGCTCAACGCCGCGATGATGGTGCAGACCGGCGCCGCCGACGTGGTCCTCGCCGGCGGCGTGGAGAGCATGAGCAACATCGAGTACTACACCACCGACATGCGCTGGGGCAAGCGCGCAGGTTCGGTCACGCTGCACGACCGGATGCAGCGCGGGCGCGAGCGCTCGCAGCCCGAGTGGCGCTTCGGCCACATCTCCGGAATGATAGAGACGGCGGAGACCCTGGCCAAGGAGTACGCCATCCCGCGCGCAGACGCGGATGCCTATGCCGTGCGCAGCCACCGGCGCGCAGCGGAAGCGTGGACATCGGGCAAGTTCAAAGACGAGGTCGTGCCCATCAGCGTGCCTCAACCCAAGGGCGAGCCCAAGGTATTCGCGCAGGACGAGGGTTATCGCGCCGACGCCAGCATGGAAACGCTGGCGAAGCTGAAACCCCTGATGAAAGACGGCACGGTGACCGCGGGCAATTCCAGCCAGCAGAACGATGCCGCGGCCGTTTGCCTCGTGGTCGCGGAAGACAAGCTGAAGGAACTCAAGCTCGAGCCGATGGGCTATCTGGTCGGCTGGGCGGCGGCGGGCTGCCATCCGGCGACGATGGGCATCGGCCCGGTGCCGGCGGTGAAAAAGCTGTTCGCCAAGACCGGCCTCGGCTTCGACAAAATGGATCTGGTGGAGCTGAATGAAGCTTTCGCCTGCCAGGTGCTGTCGGTGCTCAAGGGCTGGGGTTGGAACGATGCGGACCGGCTGAACGTCAATGGCTCCGGCATTTCGCTCGGCCACCCGATCGCGGCAACCGGCGTGCGCATTCTTGCGACAATGCTTAATGAACTCAAGCGGCGCAAAGGGCGCTACGGGCTGGAGACCATGTGCGTGGGCAGCGGCCAGGGCGTCGCGGCAATTTTCGAACGCGCTTGACCACAAACCGCCGATGCAAGAAACAACGGAACCTGCATGCAATTGCCGCTAGAAGGAATCAAGGTGCTCGACCTGAGCCATGCACTCGCCGGGCCTTTCTGTTCGACCATGCTTGCCGATTACGGTGCAGAGGTGATCAAAATCGAACCTCCCGGCCTGGGGGACATCGCGCGCGCCTGGGGCACGCCCTTGCCGGGCGGGGCAACGGATTACTTCGTGAGCCTGCATCGCAACAAGAAGGGCATGGTGCTCGATCTCAAACATCCGCAAGGCAAGGAGACATTCCTGCGCATGGCCGAGCGCTCTGACGTCGTGCTGGAGAACTACCGCGCCGGCGCGCTCGCGCGGCTCGGGCTCGACTACGAAACGGCGCGCAAGCGCAATCCGGGCATCATTTACTGCTCGATTTCCGGATTCGGCCAGGACGGGCCGTACCGCGACCGCCCGGCACTCGACCTCATCCTTCAGGCCGAAAGCGGCATGATCAGCGTGACCGGCGAAGCGGGCGGACACGGCGCGCGCGCCGGCGTCTCGATCGCCGACATGACGGCCGGCATGAACGCCGCGTTCGGCATTCTGCTCGCGCTCAGGGCCAAGGAGAAGAGCGGGATCGGACAGGCCATCGACGTGTCGATGATGGAAGGCCAGCTCGCGCTGCTCGGCACCATGATCGGAAACTATTGTGCGACCGGCGACGTCCCCAAGCCCATGGGCACCGCGTACAAAGCACTGCTGCCCTACCAGACGTTTCGCACCAAGACGCGCGACCTGGCCCTTGCCGTGGGCAGCGAGAAGCTGTGGAGAATTTTTTGTCCGGTGATCGGCTGCCCCGAACTTGCCGATGACCCGCGTTTTCGCACCAATGGCGAGCGGAACCGGAACCGCGAAAGCCTGATTCCAAGACTGCAGCAGGTCTTCCTCACGCGCACCTACGAGGAGTGGGAAGGGCTTTTCACCACAAACGGGATTCCGGTCGGCGCCATCAACAACCTCGCCCAGGTGGTCGAGCACCCGCAGGTCAAGGCGCGCGGTTCCATCGTCGAGATCGACCATCCACGCGCGGGCAAGCTGCGCGTAGTCGGTGTGCCGGTGCGGCTGTCCGCGACGCCGGGCTCGATACGCACGCCCTCGCCGGCGCTGGGCGAGCACACGATTGAAGTGCTGCGCGATGTGCTCGGACTGAGCGCCCCCGAAATCGACGCGCTGCGCACCGCGGGCGCCTTGGGTTGACGCCTAGCCGCCGAGCGGGTTGCCTGGCGGATCAGTTGTTCTTCGCGCCCTCGTTCACCCAGACCTTGAGCGTCTCGATGTCCTTGTCCGGAAGCTTCTCCCGGCCATGCGGCATCTGGATGGACGGATGGGCGCGTCCTTCCACCAGCATGTTGAGCGAACTCGACAGGGCATCGCCGGGCTTGACCAGTTGCCCGAACTTGCCGCCCTTCATCAGGCTTTGATAGCTCGTCGTATCCAGGCCGCTGGCCTCGAAGCCCTTCTGACCCGGTGCGTGGCATTCGGAGCAGTTCTTCGCAAGTATCGGCTGCACATCCTTGTTGTAGCTGACGCCCGAAGGCGAACACGCGGCCACGGCAAACACCGCGACCGCAGCGAGTGAGCATCTCGATACCGCTTTGAACCCGGCAGTCATGACTGATCTCCTTGGGGCTGACGTTCCGAATCTACCCCAGAGCAGGGCTTATGGCAATCAATGCGCCTTGGAGCATGTTTGAAAATGAGGTGGTCCCTCCGCGCATGCCCCCTGGGGAGATCGGGTTGACGCGCACGCTGCTCTCTCCGCGCTGCATCGCGACGCAGCGCATGAGGTGCACCGCCGCCGGCCGGCATCGGCGCCGCGTTATCCGCCGGCATCGGCAACGCAAAGAATGGGAAAACGTCTATCGTGGAATACGGTGTTTCCCGCCCCGCGACTACTCATTCGGCGGCTGTCCGCCGCGCGCAGGTTTCGATTGAATCTCTCCTTCACGGCACGCATGAACTCTACGCCGACGGCCGAACTGGCCCGGGCGGTTGTGCCGGTTTCGCTGCACCTGCGGGCAGCCTCGCGCTTGCCCGCAGTCAGCAAGGAGGCCGTATGCTTTATATGCTGCACGAGTTCAGCCGCGCCAGCGCCGCGCCGTGGTTATACGCGGCGCAACTGGGCCGGCAGATGCTGTCCGGATGGTCTGCGCCTTTCGCTGGCTGCGCCGGTTTCAATGAGCTTTCAGCCAACTGCGATCTGTGCGTACGCCTGATGCAGCGCTATGGGAAACCGGTGTTTGGTATCGAAAGCGTGAGCGTGAACGGCAAGGCCGTAGCCGTGAGCGAGGAGCCGGTGCTGGAAAAGCCGTTCTGCCGCCTGCTGCGTTTTAGCCGCGAGGGCGGTGCGGGGAACCCGAAAGTACTGCTGGTTGCCCCGCTGTCAGGGCATCACGCGACGCTGTTGCGCCCGACCGTGGAGGAGCTGCTGTTAGACCACGAGGTATTCATCACCGACTGGGCCGACGCAAAAAATGTTCCGCTCTCATCGGGTGACTTCTCGCTTGACGACTATGTCGCCTACGTGCAGGAGTTCCTCCGTTTTCTCGCACCCGGCGTGCACGTGGTGGCGGTGTGCCAGCCGTCGGTGCCGGTGCTGGCCGCGGTGGCGCTCATGGCCGAGGACGGCGATCCCGCGCAACCGCGGACCATGTCGCTGATGGGAGGTCCGATTGACACGCGCCGGAGCCCGACCACGGTGAATGCGTTCGCGAGCTCGCACGATCTCGAGTGGTTCAGGAGCCACGTCATCCAGCAGGTGCCATTCGGATATCCCGGACACGGGCGTAAAGTGTACCCGGGGTTCATGCAGCTGGCGGCCTTCGTCTCGATGAACCAGGAGCGCCATGTGCAGTCCCACGGACGCTACCGCAATGACGTCGCCCGCGGCAACATGGAAGCCAGCGAACGGCACCGGCGGTTCTACGACGAGTACAACGCCGTGCTGGACATGCCGGCGAGCTTTTACCTGCAGACCATCGACCAGGTGTTCCTGCGCCACAGCCTGGCGCAAGGCGAAATGAGCGTCGCGGGACGGCGAGTCGATTTGGCGGCCATCCGCCAAACGGCGCTGTTCACAGTGGAAGGCGGCGATGACGACATCTGCGGGCGCGGCCAGACCGAAGCGGCCCACGCCTTGTGCAGTTCGCTGCCGCAGGCGATGCGCAGGCACCTGGAGTCGCCCGATACCGGTCATTACGGCATATTCAGCGGCTCGAATTTTCGCAGAACGATTGCCCCCGCGCTGCGCCAATTCATTTGCGAGCACGGCTGAGCTGCTTCGCCGCCCCCCGGGCTGCGGCGCCCGAATCGCCTCTGCGCCGCTTCGATCAGTGCCTCCAGCGCCGGTGCGCGGCAATTTCGGCCCTGCGGCAGCTCACTTGTTCTGCATCACCCAGACTCCGTTCCAGTCGTCCCCGGGCGGGTGCTCGGCGAGGTGCCGGCAGCGTTCGACATAGAGACTGGCCGCCTTGTCCGCCGGGTTTATCGCCACCACTTCCGAAAACTGCTTGACTGCATCGTTCCATTTACCCTGGCGGTACTTGGCGAGCCCGTCGCGGAAGTAGCCGAGCGCGTCGATCAGCTGCGGGTAGGTCTCGTCGGTGTGATAGTCGAGAATTTCGTGGATCGCGACCGGCTGCGTCTTGCCCTTGACCACCACCAGATCCACCTCGCGCGTGCGGTAGGTGCCGCGCAGCTTGGCATAGGTGAATTCGCTCACGAGGATATGGGTGCCGTACTGTTTGCACGCCGACTCCAGGCGCGAGGCGAGGTTCACCCCGTCGCCGATGATGGTGTAGTCCATGCGTTTCTTCGAGCCGATGTTGCCCGACACCACCATGTCGGTATTCAGGCCGACACCCATGTCCACCGGCATCTTCCCCTCTGCCACGCGCTGGGCGTTCCATGCCCTCAACTCGCGCAGCATCGCGATCGCGGCGCGCACCGCCCGGTCCGCGTCGTCCTCGTGCCCGACCGGGATGCCGAACGCGGCCATGATGGCGTCGCCGATGAACTTGTCGAGCATCCCCTCTTCGCGCTGAATGCAGTCGACCATGAGGGTGAAATATTCGTTGAGCAGGGCCACGGTGCCCTGCGCGCCCAGTTGCTCGGCAATGGTGGTGAAGCCGCGGATATCGGAGAACAGCACCGTCGCCAGGACGCTCTGGCCGCCGAGCAACTCGGCCCCGCTCGCCACCAGCCGGTCGGCGATGCCCGGATCCATGTAGCGGGACATGGTCGACTTCATGCGTTTTTCGCTGCTGATGTCCTCGATCAGCAGCATCGAGCCGAGGCGCTTCTTCTCCATGCTGAACAGCGGCAGGATCGTCACGTTGGCCGAGACCTTCTCGCCGCCGACGGCGAGTTCCGCATCCATGAGCATGTCGGCAGCCGCGGTTTCGTCCACGTGCTTCAATCTTTCCACGATCCAGGCATTCTCGCCGCCGAAGAACTCCGCCATTGGCCGCTGCAGAATCTGTTCGGGACGCACCTTCAGGATTTTAAGTCCCGCCGCATTGCAGGTGGCGATCCTGCCGTTGTCGTCCAGGGTGAGCACCGCGTTCGACATCGACTCGAGCATCGCCTCGTTGTAATTTTTCATGTTGTGCACGTCGGCGAACAGCTTGGCGTTCTCCAGTGCGATCGAAATCTGCGCGGTGAAAGCGCGCAGCCGCGATTCGTCTTCGCCGGTGAACGGCCCGCCGTGCTTGTTCAGGACCTGGGTGACGCCGATAGTCTTGCCGTTCTTGTTGACGATCGGCACGCACAGGATGGAGCGCGTGAAAAACCCGGTCTTCTTGTCGAACGCCGGATTGAAACGCAGGTCCGCATAGGCATAGGGAATGTTGATCGCCTTGCTGCTGGTGAACACCGCGCCCGCGATCCCGAGGTGGTTGGGCAGCCGGATCTGCACCGACTCGAGTCCCTGTCCGACCTCGGACCACAGCTCGTGGGTCTTATCGTCGTTGAGGAACAGGGTCGAGCGCTCGGCGTTGAGCATGCGCGTCGCCTCGCCCATGACCTTCTGCAGCAGCGAGCCGAGCTTGATGTCCGCAGTCACCTCCGACACCACGTCGACGAATTCCATCTCCTGCTTGCGCACGGCCTTCATGCGCTCGATGAATACCGCGCCCTGCAGCGCCAGCGTCCCCTGCGTGGTCATCGCCTCGAGCACGGCGAGATCGCGCTTGGTGAAGTCCCCCTTCTTCTTGTTCAGGGTCTGCGCCACGCCGATGATTTCGCCCTTGACCGTCCTGATCGGGGCGCAAAGAATGCTGCGGGTGACGAACCCCGTCTGCTCGTCGATGGAGCGGTTGAAGCGCGGGTCGGAATACGCGTCGCGAATCAGGACCGATTCCCCGGACGAAAACACGTATCCGGCGACGCCGCTGGTGTTGAGCAGGCGTATTTCGTGCTTGATGTTGCCCTGGGCCACGCGCGAATACAGCTCGTTGGTTTCCGGGTCGTCGAGGAACAGGGTTCCGCGCTCGGCATCGAGTTCCGCGGTGGTCATCTCGACCAGCGTTTTGAGCGCGTCGTCGAGCGAGTCACATGCCGCCATCCTGCGCGAGACCTCGAGCAGAAGCTCGACCAGCTTCAACCGCCCGCGGACCGCCGGGCTCGGATCTGCTTTTGCCGGCTTGCGCGGTCCGGGCAAGCGCGTGATTCCGGCAATGGGTTTGGGTTGTTCCATGGCTCCCTACCTGGCCGGTTTAGCCGGCGTTGCCTGCAATTGGTCGCGCAGCGCGCGCACGGTCGCCTGCAGTTGCGCGAGCTCTGCGTGATCCTGCGCGCGCGCTGCCGCAACGGCGCCCTGATTCGAAAAATTAGCCTGCTCCAGCGCCTCGCGCAAGGACACCACGGTCGAGCGCAATTGCGCGATTTCGTCCTGCGCGGCGATGATCGCCTGGCGCACGGCCGCCTCCTCGCCCAGGCGCGCCGCTTCGAGCGTGTCGCGCAGCGCCCCGATGGTGGCCTTGAATTGCCTGATGTCGTCCAGATTGGCGGCCTGAGCCAGCCTGGCGGCGTCGTCGCGCCTGAGCGGCCATTCCTGCAGTTCGTCGCGCAGCGCGGTGATGGTGGCCTTCAACTGCGCGATTTCGGCGTTTGCGCCGGACACTCCCCGCCGCACCGCCTCGGCGGTATCGCGGCGCGAGCGCTCCAGTTCCTCGCGCAGCGCGAACACCGTCATTTTCAGTTCGCGGATCTCGGCAAGGCCGGGGGCGGCGGATTCCGTTTCAGCGGCCATGCGGCTATTCTAATACCGCAGCGCGGTTCGAGGAACCTCGATGTTGGATGCTCTGAACCGAGGGCCATCCGCTGGCGCGCCGCGCCAGCCGCTGCTCCACGGTTCAGCCCTCGAGCACACCGCCGCCTAACTTGAGACGCGGCATCTCGAAGCGGTCGGTGATGCGGGTGTAGCCGCCCCTGCCGGCGAGGCGGCCGATCGGGTTGATTTTGCCGACGTCTACGTGAAAGCGCTCGTCGACGATGCCCGCGTGGTAATGGAAGTAGACGACTTCGCCGATCACCACATGATAGGGCACGCGGCCGAGTTCGAGCCTCTGCAGCAGGCGGCACTCGAATGCGACCGGCGCTTCCGCGATCCGCGGCGGGCGCACCTTCGTCGACGCCAGCGCGGTGAAGCCCGCCTCGGAGATTTCGTTGACGCCGCGCGGGTAGTCGATCGCGCACACGTTCATTTTCTCCTTGATCGCGTCGCTCACGATGTGCACCACGAACTCCGGAATTTCGAGGATGTTCGCAATCGTGTCCTTGGCGCCGCCATCCTTGGCGCCGACCGAGAACATGAGCATCGCCGGGTCGGAGCCGATCGCGTTGAAAAAACTGAACGGCGCGGCGTTCGGCCCCTGGCTGCCGAGCGTCGTTACCAGCGCAATCGGCCGCGGCGTCACGCTTCCGATCAGCAGCTTGTACTGCGTTTTCCAGTCGAGCGCAGCGGCGTCGAATTCGGTCATGTCGTTCCTTTGCAAGGTAAATCTGAAGTGACAATGGTTGACGCGGACGCGACCGCGGAGGGCCAGCGCGAATCTACCGCGATCCGGATAAACAGGCAATGCCGCCCCGCACGCCGCAGCCCTGATGTGTTACAGGCCGTTTCAGAATTACCGAATCGGCCCCCAGCCTACGGGAGCGTCAAGGGATGTATCTTCCTCATTTTGTAACTAACTCTAAGAGGCGGTCGCCTTTGGCGCTTATTGCCGCTCCGCCGGGAGCGTCACCGCGGCAAGGCGTTCGGCGCGGGCGATCGCCGCGGCCAGTTCGGCGCGCGCCTGGGATCCGGGTTCCAGAATTGCGAGCAACGGCCGCCAGAAGCGCAGAGCCGCTGCGTAGTTCCCCTGCTCGTATTCGGCGCTGCCCGCCATCTCGAGCGCCTGCGGATGGTTCGGGTTGAGCGCCAGCGCGCGCTCGATGAGTTGGCGCGGCCGGCCGGCGAGCGTTCCTCCCTGGGCCATGCCGAGCGCATCGGCGAATTCGCACCATACCGCCGCATCCGCGGCAACTTTGGATGGCAGGGCGAGCGCTTTTTCATAGGCTTGCGCGGCCTGCGCGAATTGGCCGGCCTCGGCCTGCAGGCGCGCGAATATCACCCACGCCCTTGCGTCGCGCGGCTGTCGTTCGAGGTGCGTGCGCAAGCGCCGCACTTCATCGGTGCCGGCATCGGCTGTGCCGCCGCTGGTTTCGGCGGCAGACGCCCCGGCTTCCGCGCCCGGCGCAAGCAGCCTGACAGAATGCAAATGGGGCGCCACCGCCAACATCGAAATCAGCAGCGAAGCACCCAGCGCCGCGGCCGATGCCGCACGGGAAAAGCGGGCACAGCCCGTCTGTTCCGGGAGCCCGCCGCTCATTTCTTCTCGGGCGCGGCAGTCTTTGCCGCGCCGCGCCGCGCGCCGATGGCGTCTTCCAGCATCTTGATCGCTTCCTGCGAAATGGCCATCGATTTATTGATCGAGTCGGTCGCCGCGTCCGGATTGTGGAAGGCCGCGCCGTTCGATGCCGTCCACCATTCCCAGTGAATCTGCGCTTCGTAGTGCTTGTCGCGCACCGGGTTGAGCACCGCGTCTTCGACCCCTGCAGCCTTTGCCTCCTCGAACCTGTCCACCATGCGCGTGAGCCAGAACTCCGCCTTGCGCAACTTGCCCTGCACGCGCGCATTGAGCGAATCCATCACGTACAGAGCCTGTCTTTCGCTCCAGTCCCCGTGGCACTGCAGGCAGGTCTGCTTGATGTAGTTCCTCGGGCTGGTCTGCCAATGCGAGGTATAGGTCTTGCCGCTCTTCGCATCTTTCATCTTGGGCATATGGCATTGATGGCATTCGATGCCGGCCTTCTGGTGTTTCGAATTGTAGTAGTTCTCGGTGTCCGGATGCTGGCCTTTCCACAACAGCGCGCCGGTGATCCCGTGCTTGAAATCGCGGAACTTGAGGTCGGTGTAATGCTTGGCGATCTGGTTCACGTCCTTGAACGGGAAATGGTTGGTGCGCTGGTCCGCCATGCCGATGGGCGCGCCCGTGCCCACCTCGTAACCCGGGTTGCAGTTGTACTCGACATGGCACTGTCCGCACTGCAGTTTGGTGTCGTAGCGGTCGAGCAGGGCGATCTTGCGCGTGTGGCCGCGCACGCCGAGTTCCCTGACGTCGATCTTGGCGCCACCCGCATCCTTGTGCCACAGGGTGTCCTGCTCCGGCCGCGTGAGCGCCTGGATCAGACCGTCGCGCACGATGCGCGGCTGGGCCGAGTGCGGATCATGGCAGTAGAAACAGTTGAGCGCGTGGTTCACGTTGCGCGCCATCTCCACCACCTTCGACGTCCGGCTCCATCTGGCGCTGGGAGCGGGGTCGCCCATATAGGCCCAGTCGAGAATATGGTCTTGCGTCTTGCACGACAGGCACACCGGATTGGCCGCGGCGGCGGTGCCCGGCTTGAATGGCTTCTGCTCGCTGTTGTCCGGATATTGGTCGGTGACCATGTCCCCGACCTTGAAACCGCCGCCGGGCAGCGTCAGATAGCGCCAGCCGTCCTTGGCTGCGAAGCGGCCGCCGAAGGCGCGGTCTACCAGGTACTGATCGAGCAGCATGAACGCGTGCGAGCGCGGCACGTTGTGCTCCTTGGTGAAGCCGTGCGGCATCATCAGCTTGTCCCAGGCCGGATTCGGCGAGGGCCCGGTGGCCTGCGACTTCTCGGACCGGGCGTTCTTGTTCCAGTTCATGGTGTACAGCGTCTCATATTGCTTCTGATGGCAGGCGCCGCAGGCGGCCGGATCCACCTTGGTGGCAGGACGCGCCGTGGCATCGAGCAGGTGCTTGTCGATTCCGTCGTGGCAGCTGTTGCAGCCGACGCCCTTGTGCTTGCCCTCGGCGTGGAACGCCTTGATCGGGGCGTGACAGCCATAGCACGCCGTTGCATCAAACGCCGGCTGCCTGCCCGGACTCTTCTTTGCCGGCTGCGCCGGTGCCGGCAGTGCGAGGAACGAGAGTATGGCCAGCACCGCGGCCATGCGCAAGACGATGCTGAAACGGTCGGTCTGCATGATCTGCCTCCGGATAGAATCGGTCGGTGAGATCACCGCGACAAGAGGCGCGGCGT
>JADGRR010000041.1 GCA_017880745.1 Burkholderiales bacterium | reverse complement strand
GCCGTCGGGCGTCTCGCGGTAGCCGTCGCCGTCGCGATCGACGTAGCCGAACAAATCGAGCAGCGCCTTCGCTTTCGCCGGGTTGTATACGCCGGCCGAACTGCGGAAATTCTCGTCGTAGCCTGCCACTCCGGGCGGCACCGGGCTATCGGCGCGAATCGCCTGATTGTTGCGGAGGATCTGTATTTCCTCCCTGTCGTTCATCGACATGCTGATCGCACGGCGCAGCGCCACTTTCTCCGGCGTGTAGCCGCCGACCACGGGGTCTTCCATATTGAAGTAATAGTAGGTGAGATTCGGCTCGACCAGCCGCTGCAGCGTGATGCCCTGCTTCGCCAGGTTCGGTGCAAGCTTGCCGCCGGGCGCCGCAATATTGGCGTACTCGTTCGGAAAGCGCTCGATGTAGTCGTGCTCGCCGTTGAGAAAGGCGAGCCAGCGCGGTTGCGTCTCTTCGATGATGCTGACCTCCACCCGCCCGACCAGCGGCAGGCGCTTGCCTTTGAGATGCGCGGCGATCTTCCGGTCGAGCGGATCGGCGCCGGGCGCGGAAGCAAAATACTCCTCGCGAAAATCCGGATTCGCCTCGAGCACGATCTTCGACGATCTTTTCCATTCCTTCAGCATGTAAGGCCCGGTGCCCACCGGATGCGAACCCACGTCGTCGCCGTACATCTCGACCACCTCGCGCGCGAACGCGGCAGTCGCGGGCATCGCCATGATGTAGAGCAGGTTGTAGTCAGGCGCCTTTAGCCGCACCTGCAACGAGTGGCGGTCGAGCACCTTGATGCCTTCGATCGGCTGGTCGTAATCGAACCTGCCCGTCGCCTTGGCGCGGTTATACGCCTCCTTGCCGCCGATCAGGCTGTCCTCCAGCAGGAACATCCACGGCGACCTGAGCTTGGGATCGAACAGGCGCTTGAGGCTGAATTCGTAATCCGCGGCGACGAGCTCCCGCGTTTTGCCCTTGAAGGCCGCGTCAGCCGTGAAATGGATACCCGGCTTGATGTGGAACACATAGGTCGCGCCGTTGTCGCTGATCTCGGGCATGGCCGCAAGCGTGTTCGGCACCAGCTTCACCGGCCGCGCGAGGTAATCGTAGGTGAGCATCGATTCCAGAATGTCCTCTATCAGCGTGTTCGAATAGCGGTCGGAGGCGGATACGGGATCAAAGCTCGTTTCTGCAACTGGAAACGCGTAGCGGATAACCTTGTTCGCATCCGCCGCCGCGGCGCAGTTCGCCGCCATGATAACCGCCGACGCAAGCGCGAGGCGAACGGCAATGTTTCGTTTCAAGCCATGTCCCCAGCAGCCGTTTGCGCACCGGCCGGGGTTGCGCCGCGGACCATCACTTCGCCGCGTCGCGCTGGGCGACGTCAACGTCGAGATAACGCCAGGTGGTCATGGCGAACGGATGCTTCTTGTAGCCTGCGACCCACGGGTGCAGCAGGTGGTTCTGCAATCGATGCACGGCCATGCGCCATGGGGCGTAAACCAGCACCAGGTTCGACATCCGCCGGTAGAGCGCGTTGCGCTCGTCCGAATCGGGCATGGCGGCCGTTTGTTCGTACATTCTATCGAATTGCGCGAGCCTGAATCGCGAATAGTTCGCCTGCCCCGCATTCGGACCGTACAACAACTGGAAAAAATTCTCCGCATCCGGATAGTCCGCCTGCCAGCCGTCGCTGCGCATCTGCAGCTTGCCCTGCTTGCCCAGCTTTCTAAGTTCCGGCACCTTTTCCTTCTTCAGGGTGATACGGATGCCGACCTCCTCCAGCGAACGCTGAATCAGCTCGTCCATCCGGCGCGCCGCCAGCGTCGGCTGGCTCGCATACTCGATGACCAGCGGCTTGCCGTCCGGAAGCTCGCGATAGCCGTCGCCGTCGCGATCCAGGTAGCCGAAGAAATCGAGCAAGGCCTTCGATCGGGCCGGGTTGTACTCTCCGAAGGGATTGCGGAAATCCGCATCGTAGCCCGCAATGCCCGGCGGAATCACCGATTGCGCCTGCACCGCCTGGTTGTTGCGCACGATCGCGATCTCGGCCTGCGTGTTGATCGACAGTGCGATGGCGCGCCGCAATGCAATCTTTTCCGGCGCGTAGCCGCCCACCACCGGATCTTCCATGTTGAAAAAAGTGAACCAGACGTCCGGCTTCGCCTCGCCGAACAGGCGGATGCCCTGCTTCGCGAGATTCGGCGCGATCCTGCCGTTGGGTGCCGCGACGTTGGCGAATTCCTCCGGCAGAATTTCGATGACATCGATCTCGCGGTTGAGGAAGGCGAGCCAGCGTGGCTGACCTTCCTCGATGACGTTGACTTCGATGCGGTCATTGAGCGGAATCCGGCGGCCTGCCAGCGCCTTCATGATCGCGGCGTCCCAGGGCGTATCCTCGGGCTCGGCCGCAAAACGCACTTCGCGGTAGCCGGGATTGGCTTCGAGCACAACGCGGCTCGAGCGCGTCCATTCCTTGAGCAGGTATGGTCCGGTGCCGACCGGGTGCGCGCCGACGTCACCGCGATAGCGTTCCACCACTTCGCGCGCCAACGCGCCGGTCGCCGGCGTCGCCAGGATGTAGGGCAGCTTGAAATCGGGCGCGGTAAGACGAATGCGCAGCGTGTAACGGTCGACGGCCCGCAGCCCTGCCATCGGCGCATCGTAGTCGAAGCTGCCGCTTGCGGCCGCGGCAGCGACTACCGGTTCCGCGCCGACGATCTTGCCGGCCAGCAGGAACTGCCACGGCGATCTGAGCTTCGGGTCGAGCAAGCGCTTCAGGCTGTAGGCGTAGTCCTCGGCGACGAGTTCACGCGCCCTGCCCGTGAACGCCGGGTCCGGCTGAAAATAGATGCCGGGCCGGATACGGAACGTATATACCGACCCGTTCTCGGACACGTCGGGCAGCGCGGTGAGCGTGTTCGGCACCAGCTTCACCGGCCGCGCGAGGTAGTCGTAGCCCAGCATGGAATCGAAGATGTTCTCGCAGTACTGCAGCGAGGCTTCCTCGGATTCGCGCGCCGGGTCGAAGGAGTTCTCGGCCTGCAATGCCGCCAGGCGCAGCACCTTGCCGGGGTCGCCGGCCGTATGGACCGCGAAAACGGACGCGCAGAACAGGATCGCCGGTATCGCGATTGACAAGCGTGAAATCATCGAATCTTTCACAGCGCTGATGGGCGCAGATTATACGGTATCGGCCGGCCGCGACAAACGCGCGCGGCGCGTCGTGCGCAAGCGCACGCAGCAAGTGAGCAGCCAGAGATTTCCGGCCTAGCATCGCGACCGGCGCCGATTGCTGCAATGATCAGGATCTGCCACGCCCAAAATGGCGCGTTGGCAGGGATTGCGGGTGAAGACGCGGGCCGGTGCCTGCAAAACCCGACCGGCACTATTGCGCTACACTTCCTCCTGCCCTGGCGTGCGACCGCCGCTCCAATGCACAGCGCGCGCCGAAAGCGACACACGCTAAAAGCGAAAGGGACCCTTATCTCATGCCATCGACTTTCATTCCCGGGTTGCCATCGACCAGGGTGCGCTTGCATCGGCATACCACGGCGCTGTGCCTGTTCGTTGCGCTCGCCGCTGCCGGCTTGCCATCGTGGGCCGCGGCAGCGGCGCTGCCCTCGACCAATGTCGCCTGGATTCCAGCCGCCGCAGATGCCGACATCGAGCATTGCTTCGCGCAGGCAAAGGCGGAGAACAAACCGGTGCTCCTGTACTGGGGCGCCACCTGGTGCCCGCCCTGCAACCAACTGAAGTCGACGCTGTTCAACCGCCAGGACTTCGCCGCCCAGTCGCGTTCTTTCGTCGCGGTGCACCTGGACGGCGACCGGCTGGGCGCGCAGAAGCTGGGCGCGCGCTTCAAGGTCATCGGCTACCCGACGGTGATCCTGTTTACGCCGGATGGCGCCGAGATTACGCGGCTGCCAGGCGATGTCGACGCGCCGAAATTGATGGCGTTGCTGCAGGCCGGACTTGCCGGGGGAAGGCCGGTCAGGGAAATCCTCGCCGGCGCGCGCGCGGGCAAAGCGCTCTCCGTCAATGAATGGCGCCTGCTCGCGTTCTACTCGTGGGAAACGGACGAAGCGCAACTCGTGGCCAAGGAAGAGCAGGCGGCGCTGCTGCAGGAACTCGCGATGAAAAGCGCGGCCGCCGATCAGGAGACGAGCACGCGCCTGTGGCTCAAGGCGCTCGCCGCCAGCAAGGACGGCAAAGGCGTGACGCCCGATGCGGCGCTGCGCGAGCGTGTGCGCATAGTACTCACCGACGCCGTACTCGCACGCGAGCAGATGGACGTGCTGACCGGGAGCGCTGCGGAGATCGTGCGCGCGCTGCGCGCCGCGGGCGGCCCCGGGCAGGCCACGCTGGCCGCAGAGTTCGACCTCGCGCTCTCGCGCCTGCAGGCGGATACCACCCTGTCGCGCGGCGACCGCGTGAGCGCGCTGTCGGCGAGGATCGACCTCGCCCGTCTCGGCGAGAAAAAGGATGCGGCGCGGGCCAAGCTGCCGGCGCCGCTGTTGCGCGAGGCGCGCGCGCTTGCCGCGCTGATGGACCGCGAGATCAGCGATGGCTACGAGCGCCAGGCCGTGATCACCAATGCGGCCAACATGCTGGCGCAGGCGGGACTGTGGGCCGAAAGCGATCGCCTGCTCAAGACCAACCTTGCGAAAAGCCATTCACCGTACTACCTGATGAGCCAGCTTGCCGGCAACGCACGCAAGCAGGGCCGCAACGACGAGGCGTTGCGCTGGTACCGCCGGGCATTCGCCGGCAGCGAGGGCCCCGCGACCCGGCTGCAATGGGGTGCCAGTTATCTGTCCGCGCTGGTGGACCTCGCGCCGCAGGACGCCCCACGCATCGAGGACACCGCCGCGAAACTGTTCGCCGAAGCGGCGAACGACAAGTCCGCGTTCTACGAGCGCAGCGCGCGTTCGCTGCGCAAGGTCGTCGACAAACTTGCGCGCTGGAACGGCAAGGGCGAACACGACGCGGCAATGCGACGCCTGCAGGGCAGGCTCGGCGGCGCCTGCGCGAAACTGGAGACCGGCGACCCGCAGTGCGCCACCTGCGAGAGTTTGCTGAAGGACACGCTGAAAAAAACGTGACCTTCACCCGGCCGTCCGTCCAGCCTGCGCCGGAACAGAATGCCGCCGGCGACCCGCGGCGCCACCTTGGACAACCAGACTGTCGTACTCGGTCCCGGAATGTTGTCTGGTGATCGCTCCAAACGCTTCCCATGCCTCGCCTTCGAAGTGAGCATACCCTTATTCCCTAGCCGGATTTTCAGCCTTCCAGCGCATCGCCGAGTAGATGCGCCGGTAGCCGCTCGGATGATCGAAAAAAATCAGCTCCTCGATGTGTCCTGGAACGAGCTTGCGGTACTTTCCGAGTTTGAGCGCCGTTTCGGCGAATCCATCGGGTTCGCGTGCGGCGTTGAGGCCGAAAAGATCGGCTTCGATCTCCGCGATCCGGATCACGTTGTTGGTCAACGGCGTCGTGACGAACAAGAACACGGAAAGCAGCGCCGCCATCAGGGGCAGGCCGGCGATGTCCGCATGGTCGCCGAGATTCCATCCAGAACCCCAGCGTCTGGCGACCGCGCCATAGCCGAATTGCATGAAGGCGAAACCGCCGGTAAATAGCAGGCCGAAATACACCAGATGCTTGACCACGTGGTTCAGCACGTAATGCCCCATCTCGTGGGCCATCACCGCCCGTATCTCGGGGAGCGAAATTCGAAGCAGATTGTCGTTCAGGCGAATCGAGATGGTCCCCAGCAACCCCGACACGTTCGCGGACACGCGCGTCGTCTGGCGCGAGGCGTCGAATTGATAGACCTTGTCGGTCGGGATGCCGTTGGCGCGAGCCAGCGAAAGTATGGCCTCCTTCACCGGCCCGTCCGCGAGCGGCTTGTAGGTATTGAACAGGGGGTCGATGTACACCGGTTCTATCAGGGTCACAAAGGCGAGAATGGCGATGCCGGCCAGCGCGCCCCACAGCCAGCCCTGCCGGCCGGCCCGCCGCAGAATGAGATAAATCAGCGCGATCGCGGGCGAGTCGAGAACGAGGCCCACGCCCAATCCGATCAGCTGTTCGCCGAACCACGGCCCGAACGCCTGCGTCGCCATGCCGTATTCGTGCTCACGAAAAAATCCCTGATAAATCGTCAGGGGGAGGCTGAGGAGCCAGATCGCGGCGACGTACACCGCGCCGACGATCAATGCAGAAAGGAAGCGCCGTGATGTCATGCGCTCCGCCCAGCGGCTCACCTTCGCCCAGCGGCCGCGCGCAAGCAGCAGCCACGCCATCACCAGACCATACAGCGTGGCCCACAGGATCAGCCAGTTCTGGCCTTCGAAATACGCGTCCGAGCGAGCGCGGAATTCGGGCGAAACGCGCGCCAGATACGCCCGCGTCGCCTGTTCCGGATCCCGGGGCAGCGCCTTGCGCCACACAGCGTCGGCCGGCGCGATGCCATCGCTCGCCGCGCCCGAGGCGGGTTTGTCGGGCGCCGCGCCCCGGGGTTGCAAAGCTGGCGCGATGGCGGGCGCAGTCGATTGCTCGGCGAGGAGCAACGCCGGCATCGAAGATAACGCGATAAGCAGCAATAGGCCGCGGACGATTTTATTCATTTTGATCTGCACCTTGGAATTGCGCAGCGACACCTTGCCACAATCCCTGGCGGCGCACCAGAGCCGAAGACGGCAACCGGAAACGTGTCGGTATCGCATGCGGCAACGCACCCCTCACGAATGAGTGCGCGATTGGAACGAGTGCGCGATCGCGTAATACACATGAAGCCGCCCGCGGCAACCGAAGCCGCGCGAGGCGACGACAATGACGTAGAGCTTCATGGCGATTATTACCAGTCAAGGCTTGTTGGATACGGACGGAAGACGTTTTACATCTGGCGGAAGCGCCCGGCGAAGCTGCGGCTGACCTCCAGTTTCTCGTTCCGCCCGCGCAGCGTGACTTCCGCGTGCTCGCCATCGCGCTTGAACGCGGCGATGGCGCGGCTGTTGACGATGGTGGAACGGTGGATTTGCCAGAAAAGCTCCGGATCGAGCGCCTCGGCAAATTCGCGGATCGGTTTGCGCACCAGGCTTTCGCCTGCGGCGGTGACGATCACCGTGTATTTATCCTGCGCCTGGATGTAAAGGATTTCCTCGACCGGGACCAGAAAGACCTGGCTGCCGACGCCGGCCTGGATCCAGCGCAGGTAGGGCGCAGCGGGACGCTGCGGGACGTCGCGGGCGAGTCTGGACAGCATCGTTTCAATACGCTCCAGCGCGCGCTCGCCGTTCTCTTCCTTGTGGCCTGCGGCGAGGCGTTCCTTCAGGCGCCCAACAGTGAGCGCCAAGCGCGCGTTGTCGACCGGTTTCAGCAGGTAGTCGATGGCGCCCTGCTCGAAGGCCTCGATGGCGTGGGCCTCGTATGCGGTAACGAACACGATGTGGCAGCAGCCGGCGATGGTGCGCGCCACTTCCAGGCCGGTCTGGCCCGGCATGCGGATATCCAGGAAAGCCAGGTCGGGCCGCAGCTTGGCGACCATGGCCAGCGCCTCCTCGCCGTTGCGCGCCTCGCCGACCAGATCGAGCTCGGGCCAGGCTTCCGCCAGCCGTGCGCGCAGCTGCTCGCGCATCAGGCGTTCGTCATCGGCCAGTATCGCTCGCGGGCGGTGGGACATGCGGAATCTCGATGGTGATGTGGGCGCCGGCCGGCGCATTCGGCGCGAGCACCAGCGCCGCCGTATTGCCGTACAGGCGCTTCAGCCTGTCGCGGATATTGCCGAGGCCGATGCCCTGCGGGGCGTTCTCGGCGATGCCCAGGCCCGTATCGGCGACGGTGACCCGCAGCCGCCCGTCCTGGAGGCGGGCGGAGATGGCGATCGCGCCTCCCTCCGGTTTGGGCTCCAGGCCGTGCTTGATGGAGTTCTCGACCAGGGACTGTAGCATCATCGGGGGGAATGATAGACCACGCAGGGACTCCGGCACATCGATGGAGACGCGCAGCCGGTCTTCCATGCGGATCTGCATGATGGCCAGGTAGCTCTGGCACAGATCGGCCTCGCGCCCCAGCGTGGTGCTCTGCTCGCGCATGTCCGGCAGCGACCCGCGCAGGAAGGCGATCAGGTGCCGCAGCATGATCGCGGCGCGGGGTGGATCGGTTTCGGTGAGATGCTCCACGGCTGCCAGGGTGTTGAACAGAAAATGCGGCTCGACTTGCGCCTGCAGAGTCTGCAATTGCGCCTCGGCGACCTGCCGGCGCAGGGACTCCATTTCCGCGCCGGCCTCGGCCGACAGCACGCGCTTCTCGGCACGCAGCCGCGAGCGCGAAGCGATCCGCACGGCCCACAGGATGATGATCAGGAAAAATACGATCTGCGCCAGCGGCAGCCCGCGATCCCGCCGGCCGGAGACATCTTCCGGATTCATGCCACCGATCCGCACTTCCACCGACTTCTTTGACTTGTTTGAATTTGCGGAAGTCGGGTCGGCTGCACCGGATTCGCCGTCGATCTCCTTCTGGATCTCTTTCAATATCTCGTCTTTGACGGAGTCTTTCAGCGCGCCGCCGGGGGGCTGTTTCGGTTCTGGAATGTCGGGACCGGCTTTCTTGTCGGCCGGCTCCGGCGATTCCTTGTGGATGGTGACCGCTACGGGCGGAATGTGGCGCGCTCGTGTGCTCGAATCAACGATGCTTTCGAGGACACCCGCGCCGGCCAGACCCAGCAGGCACAGCAGGACGAACTGCCAGTTGGTGAGCTGCGCCACGCCGTCCGCGACACGGCGGGAAAAGCCGCGAATGCCGGCCCAGATTTCCTGGAAAAATTTCTTGTCCACGATACGCTTCTGCGAGTGCCCACAATTTTGCGTTTACCCTGGCATTTCGGGAAACGTAGTTCACGGCGCCACGCCGTGTCAGGAATTTTCCGCGCCGCGCCGGGGCGAGACCACAGCGGTGCGCAGGTTCCCGTTATCCGGACAGCCGATGCCCCTGGCCTGCCTGGCCGCATAATAACCGGAAGCGTCCCGGCCAGCCCCGGCCTGTGCATAGTGCTCGGCCAGGGTCAGCGAGCCACCCACGGTGAGCGAAGTGGCGAGCGCAGCAACCGTGCCCGCTATCCATTGCGTCCGGCGGCTTGTCATCATTGCTGTTTTCATATCAGTCTCCTTTCAGGCGGCGCCCGCGCGCCACTGATGAGACTCTATGAGGATTTGTCGCCAGGTTCGAGGGGCTTGCGACGAACTGCGGAGGAAACGGCGTGAAGCGTGGATTCCCGCGACGGGCGAAGCAGGCTGGCGCAACCCGCGTGGAGTCATATGCAACACGGGCAAGCTCCCGCTGCGTGCCCGTTCCGCCCCGTTCCCCCGCCGCCGGTCAGCAACAAAGAAGGCCAGCCGATTCGTCAAGTGACGAGTATTTGGTCCAGCCCAAAGCCGGAAGTAGTGTCACCCCGGTATAATTCGATTTTTCCGCATCCCGGAGTCACCATGGGTTTTCTGGCAGGAAAGCGTATTCTCGTCACTGGTTTGCTCAGCCACCGCTCGATCGCCTATGGCGTCGCCAGCGCCTGCCACCGCGAAGGCGCCGAACTCGCGTTTACCTACCAGAACGATCGCTTCAAGGAACGCGTCACCACTATGGCCGCCGACTTCGGCAGCCATCTGGTGTTTCCCTGCGACGTCGCCAGCGACGATGAGATCGCCGGCCTGTTCGCCGAGCTCGGCAACAGCTGGGATGGCCTGGACGGCCTGGTGCACTCGATCGCCTACGCCCCGCGCGAGGCGATCGACGGCGATTTCCTGGAAGGGATCTCGCGCGAGGCCTTTCGCATTGCGCACGACGTATCGAGCTACAGCTTCGCTGCGCTGGCCAAAGCGGCGCTGCCGATGATGCAGGGCCGGCGCGCCGCACTGCTGACGCTCACCTACCTGGGCGCGGTGCGCACCATGCCGAACTACAACGTGATGGGGCTGGCCAAGGCCAGCCTGGAAGCCGCGGTGCGCTACATGGCTGCGAGCCTGGGTCCTAAGGGTATTCGCGTCAACGCAGTTTCTGCCGGACCGATCAAAACGCTCGCCGCAGCCGGTATCGCCAATTTCGGCAAACTGCTCGCCTACAACGCCAAGCACGCCCCGCTGCGGCGCAATGTCACCATTGACGAAGTCGGCAATGCCGCCGCATTTCTGTGCAGCGACCTCGCCAGCGGCATCACCGGGGAAGTGACGTACGTGGACGGCGGCTTCAACACCACGGCGCTCGGCACTACGGAAGTCTAAGAACCCGTAACAAAAGTAATCTTATTGCGGCTGATATAAGGGGAGCACGAGGGGAGGAATCCCCTCGCATCGTAACAAGGTCTGACCAAGCGTCGCGGCACTTCGCGATTCCGCGCTACGGGCCCTTTTTCTCCAGGTTGGCCCGATTGATCTCGATCTTGGTCGCAGCCCTGAGGCTGGAAATATAGGCGGCGTAGTCCTGCTGCGCCGCCTGCCGCGCCAGCTGTTCCTGCATTTTCTTTCCGCGCGCATCGTCCGCCGGCGGCGCGTCGATGACGCGCGAAATCCGGTATAAGCCGTAGCCGCGGTCGCGCAGTTCCACCCCCAGGTACTCGGGCAGTTTGCTGGTATCGGCGCGGAAGATCGCTTTCACCGCATCCGGGTGCACCGCCGGCTGGCCCTCGCGGCCGACGATCTTGGCCGCGCCCCAGGCCAGCCCCGCGTCCTTGCCCTGCTGCAGTTCGGCGTATATGGCCGCGCCGCGCTTGTTCGCCAACACCATGCCTTCCTGCTCGATCAGCCGTTTCGTAATCTCGGCCTTGACTTCATCCAGCGGTCTCACCGCCGCGGGTTTGTGCTCGAGCACGCGCGCCACCAGCAGCGTATCGGGACCGCCGTCCACGACCTCGGTATTGTGCTTGCTCTTCAGGGAATCCGGGGAGAACAGTGCATCGAGCAGCTTCTGGTTGTTGAGCACGCCGGCCGCCGCGTCGACCCTGCGCGTGAGCCATGCGGACTGTTGGATCTTGAGCTTGAATTTGTCGGCGATCGGTTGCAGGCTGTCCGGTTGCTCGTAGGCGAGATTGGTGAAGGTTTCCGCGGCCTCGGCGAATTTCTTGCCCAAGCGCTGTCTCTTCAGTTCCTTTTCGATATCGGCGCGCATCGCCTGGAAATCCTTGGTCGCAGCCGGCGCATTGATCAGGATATGGCTCGCCTGGCGCTGCTCGGGCTCGGCGCCCTTGGCCGGCTTGATCCCGGTCAGCTTGATGATATGGAAACCGAAATCGCTATCGACGATGTCGCTCAATTGCCCCTGCTTCAGCTTGAATACCGCCTCCTCGAACGGCTTGACCATGGCGCCGCGTGCGAAGAAACCGAGGTCGCCGCCCTTGTCCTTGGAGCCGGGATCCTGTGAATATTGCTTGGCCAGCTCGGCAAACTTGTCCGGCGCAGCGCGCAATTGCGCCAGCAGGTCTTCGGCCTTTTTCTTTGCCGCCGCGCGCTCCTCGAATTTGACGCGCATGTTGCTGTCGTACCAAGTGTGCAGCTCAGCCTCGCTCACGGTTTCCAGTGCGGCCAGCGCATCGGCGCTGAGCACGATGTACTCGGCGCGCACCTGTTCCGGCAACTGGAACTCCGCCAGATGTCCGTCGTAATAGGTCTTGACCGCATCCGGCGCGAGCTTGACCTCGGCGGCGAACTGCTCGCGCGGCAGTAATACCTCAGACACTTCCCGCTGCTGCCCCTGGATCGCGAGCATGCGCCCGATCTGCGTCTTCGCCACCAGGCTCGAGTCAGCCACTGCGCTGTTCAACTGCTGCAACACTGCGTCCCGGCGCAGGCGCGCCTCGAACATCACATCGCTCATGCCCTGCGCGCGCAGCAGCGCATCGTAGCGCGCCCTGGAGAACTGGCCGTTCTCCTGGAACACCGGCAGGCCGGTGATGATCTCGCGCAAATTCTCGTCGGTCACAACCAGGTTGCTCTTGACCGCCTTCAGGGCGAGCAAACGCTGCTGTATCAATCCGTCGAGCAGCTCGGCGCGTTGTTCCGGCGTATCGAACAGCGACGCATCGAAATTGCGGCCGAGCAGCGAGCGCATACGCTCCTGCTGGTCGCGCTGCGCCTGGGTGAATTCCTGCAGCGTGATTTTCTGCCCTGCGACCTCGGCCAGATCCTGCGCCAGACTCGCGCCGCGTTGATAGGAGTCGATGCCCCAGAATGCAAACGGAAGCACCATCAGCGCCAGCAGCACCTGCACCAGCATCTTGTGCTTATGGATTAAATCGAACATAAATTCTCAACAAAAAAATGAAACATCGCTAAGCGCTCGGCATGGCGCGCGTCGCCAGGCACAAGCATTTAAACAGCCGCGCCAGATTCATGCGCGGCGGTCCCTAAAGCTAAAAAGGCGAA
>JADGRR010000414.1 GCA_017880745.1 Burkholderiales bacterium | reverse complement strand
GAGCTTGATCTTCTCCCCGCCGATGCTGTCCGGCCAGAAATCCAGACCTTTCTTGCAGGGTATGCCCAAGCCTGCAGCGGGCCCGGTCAGGGGCAAGTCGACGCCGATCGTGATGTCGGCCTGTGCCTGGCCTGCGGCAAAGCACAGAGCGGATGCCAGCAGGGTGATCCTTAACATCGTCCTCATTTTTGTTTCCTCCTCGATTATTTGGGAAATCGTCTCGCACCAGCAGCGTCCTAATATTACCTGATTGCGCATAAATCCCCGCGGGTTCATCTGGTGAGCCAGTGAGGGAGTGATACTCCTCGGTACCGGCACGGAAACGAGCAGCAGAAAGATGAACTCGCGCTCGGTGCAGGCGCTGACGTCAAGCAATTCGCCGGTCTGAGCGGGAATATTGACTACTCGCGTGCGGGACGGGAGGTAGCTGGTCTACAATCAAGCTCGGAATCAACCGACGAGGAGACGAGGTCATGTTCAAACGGATATTGCGCGGCGCGGTCCTGTTGCTGTTGTTCGCGGCGGGCGCCGCAGCGGCGCAGCAGTTTCCGCTCAAGCCGATCACGCTGATCTGCCCCTGGCCTGCGGGTGGCTCGTCGGACCTCGTCATGCGCGCCTTCGCCGAAGCGGTCGGCCGGCAACTCGGGCAGCAGGTGGTGATCGAGAACCGGCCCGGCGCGTCCGGCACCATGGGTGCCGGCGCCCTGGTCAATGCGCAGCCCGACGGCTACACGCTGACGCAGCTGCCGATCAGCGTGTTCCGCCTGCCTCACATCAACAAGACGCCGTTCGATCCGCTCAAGGACATCACCTATATCATCAACGTCACCGGCTACACTTTCGGACTGGTCGTCAGGGCCGATGCGCCGTGGAAGGACCTGTCCGAATTCGTCGCCTACGCCAAGGCGAATCCGGAGAAAATCACCTACGGCACGCCCGGTGCCGGGACCACGCCGCATCTTGCGGTCGAGCAGTTCGCGCTCGAAGCCGGCATAAAGCTGACCCATATCCCGTTCAAGGGTTTTGCCGAGAACATGCAAAGCCTGCTCGGCGGGCACACCATGGCCCTGAGCGATTCGACCGGCTGGGCGCCGCACGTCGATGCGGGGAAGGCGCGCCTTCTGGCCACTTACGGCAGCAAACGCACCAAGCGCTGGCCGCAGGTGCCGACGCTCCTGGACGCGGGCTACCACACCGTTTCGGACTCGCCGTTCGGCTTCGGCGGGCCGAAAGGCATGGATCCGAAGGTGGTCAAGATCCTGCACGATGCGTTCCACAAGGCGATGGACGACCCGAAAGTCCTGGCGATGCTGGAAAAATTCGATCAGCCGGTGATTTACATGAACGGCGAGGACTACACCAAGTTCGCGAGAAAGACATTCGCGGAGGAAAAAGGACTGATCGAACGGCTCGGCATGGCGGCGAAGAACTAGCGTTTCGTCCCGTCACGGGCGTGCCACCGGTTCAGGTCGATTGACGTACTGCCAGCACGGCCTGGTTACGCAAGCTGCGCAGGAGCCTGGTCTTGTCCTCCTGAATGGACGGAATGCTTCGGCCCGAACTCAATCCGCCATATCCATGATCTGCCGCAAACTCGAAGGGTCCCGGCGGCATCTACAATAGCGTGGATGGCGGGCTGGCCAACGTCGCCCTTGTACCAACTCACCGGAATCAGCGCATGACCGAGTACCCGCAAAAACTCGTGCGGCATCGAGTGATGTTCGACGGCACGCCGGTAATCATCCGGCCGATCCGCCCGGAGGACTCTGGCATGGAACAGGAGTTCGTGCGCCACCTGTCGGAAGATTCCCGCTACTTTCGCTTCATGGGGTCGGTGCGCGAGCTGGCGCCGAAGAAGCTCAAGTTTTTCACCGAAATCGATTACGACCGGCACATGGCCTTTGTCGCCACCATCATGCGCGAAGACAAAGAACTGGAAATCGGCGTGGCGCGCTACGTGGCCACCGAGAATCCGGACAGTTGCGAGTTTGCGGTAACGGTGAACGATGCCTGGCAAGGCAGCGGCGTAGCCGGGCTGCTGATGATTTCCCTGGAAGATGCGGCGCGCGAGCACGGGTTCAAGACGATGGAGGGCATCGTGCTCGCGAGCAACCATAAGATGCTCAAATTCGCCAGGCAACTCGGCTTCAAGAGCCGCCGCGTTCCAGGAGAAGCCGATACCGTGCACCTAGAGCTGCAGCTGTAATCCCGCTTCCGCCCACCCGGGGGCGCAAAGCCCCGCACACCGCCCGCCGACGACCGCGGGCGCGGCGCCGGTTTGACAAAGATCAAGCCGTGACCGGCCTATCAGGCGCACAGTCAACATACGAAAGCGGCAGTTGACTATGATTTTCATCAAAGAGCGACAACCACACCACGATAATCTTGAAGCAATTGACAGCGTCGCGGCCTGCTGCTTTATGACAGCAGCGCAGGGCGCGCGCCGCGTGGAGCTTGAATCAAATGCTCGAAGCAGACAAGGGCGCAGCGACGGCACCCGTTGAAGCCATCGTTGGGTATCCTGCGGGTCACGCAGTGACGCCCAATTTGCGTGACTATGCCGCATTCCGTTCCAGCTTCTCCTGGGACAGCGCCAGGCGCGAGTTGGAAGGCCTGCCCGGAGGAGGGCTCAACATCGCGCACGAGGCAGTCGACCGCCATGCGGCGGGTGAGCGCAAGGGACACATCGCGTTGCGCTGGCTGGGGAAGAGCGGCGCCATCCAGGATTTTTCCTACGCGAAGTTAAGCGAACTCTCCAACCGCTTTGCCAATGTGTTGCGAAACCTGGGAGTCGGCGCGGGCGAGCGTGTCTATGTGCTCACCGGGCGCATTCCGGAGCTCTACATCTCGGCCCTGGGCGCGTGGAAGAATCGCAGCGTGGTGTGCACCATGTTTTCGGCTTTCGGGCCGGAGCCAATCCGCGCGCGCATGGCGCTCGGCGACGCCAGGGTGCTGGTCACCACGCCGGCGCTTTACCAACGAAAGATCGTCGCGATCCGCAATCTGCTGCCGGGGCTGCAGCATGTGCTGCTGGCGGGTGGGGGCGAAGAGGGCATAGGTATCGAGGGCACGCTGGATTTCGCGCAACTGCTGGGCCAGGCCGACGAGCATTTCAGCATCGCGCCGACTGATCCGGAGGATCCGGCGCTGTTGCACTTCACCAGCGGCACCACCGGTACGCCCAAGGGGGCTGTGCACGTGCATCAGGCCGTGGTTACCCATCATGCGACCGGAAGATCGGTGCTCGACCTACATCCGGAGGACGTGTTCTGGTGCACCGCCGACCCCGGCTGGGTGACCGGGACCTCGTACGGCATCATCGCGCCTCTGACGCACGGGGTCACCAGCATCGTCGACGAAGCCGATTTCGACGCCGAACGCTGGTACCAGATCCTGGAGCAGCACCGCGTCAGCGTTTGGTATACCGCGCCCACCGCCATCCGCATGATGATGAAAGTGGGGCTGGCGCCGCTCGCGGGCCGCAAACTGCCGGCGTTGCGTTACCTGGCGAGCGTGGGCGAACCGCTCAATCCCGAGGCGGTGCGTTGGGGCGTCACGGCGTTCGGCCTGCCATTCCACGACAACTGGTGGCAGAC
>JADGRR010000040.1 GCA_017880745.1 Burkholderiales bacterium | reverse complement strand
CCCACCACCTCGATTTCGACGCGGCGGTTCTTGGCGCGGCCTTCCTTGGTCTTGTTGTCGGCGATCGGCTGCGACTCGCCTTTGCCTTCCGTGTGAATACGGTTGGCTTCGATGCCTTTGCTCATCAGGTACGCTTTGACCGCGTCGGCGCGGCGCAGCGACAGCTTCTTGTTGTAGGCATTGCTGCCGATGCTGTCGGTGTGGCCGATGGCGATGATCACTTCCACGTTCACCGCTTTGAGCTTGCCCACCAGGTCATCGAGCTTGGCCTTGCCTTCGGGCTTGATCACGGATTTGTCGAAATCGAAGTGCGCATCGGCGGCCATGGTCACTTTTTCGGTGACGGGCTTGGGTGCTGCAGGCGGCGCAGGCGGCGCGGGCGTGGGCGCGGGAGGCGGCGGCGCAGCGGCCGGAGCGGCAGGGGCAGGCGCAGGCTTCTTCGGCACGAGGTCGGGGTCGCATTCTTCAGTCGCCATGGCCGGGGTCCAGTAGCCAGCATGCCAGCAAAGTCCGGTGGCGTTCTTGACGTACATGCCACTCGCACCCCAATAGCCTTGCCCGACCTCCGCAACGGCGGTGTTCGATCCGATACCGAGTGCGAGCGCGGCGGCAAAGATCAAGCCGAATTGTTTTACTGTCTTGTTCATGATTTTTCCCTTCAATAGAATTCGAAAGCGCTTGCGTTCCCGCCCACGCATGCCCCGCTTAGCTGAACCTCGACCCACTGGGACACAAGGATACGCTCTTGCACGGAACAATGCGTAGCAAGCAGGCAGGCTTTCGCGTTACTTGGCGCACACGTCCAATGATGAACGGCGCGGCGTGCTCCCGTGTTGATAATTATCAAGTTTCCCCTCGTTCCGTAGCGCGTCCCTGCTCGCCATCACGGCGAGATGCCGACTGCGGCGTCGCGCCGCCTAAGCTCTAGGCTTCTCCAGGCCGCCAACATAGAACCGGTTCCAGGTCGGGCTGATGATGAGCTCGTTCACGCACGCGCGCGGCGGCAGGCTGGCGAGGAACAGGATGGTCTGGCCAAGATCTTCCGCCTGCAGCATTCTCCCGCGCTCTTCGCGGGACGGCGGCAGCGGGCGCTTCTCCATGATCGGCGTCGCCACCTCGCCCGGCAGCACCGAAGTCGCGCGGATGCCGTTCGCGCACTCTTCGGCGTTGATCGACTCCGTCAGCGCAATCACGGCGCGCTTGGTCGCGTTGTATGCCGGCCCGGTCAGCGTGCTCGCATAGCGGCCGGCCCAGGAGGAAACGTTGATCACCAGCCCGTCCTTCTGGGCGCGCATCGCCGGAAGCACCGCATGACAGCAGTAGAACAGTCCGGAAAGATTGATCGCGACGACTTCGTCCCAGCCTTCGACCGTCATATTGTGGAGATTGCGCTTGCCGAGGTTGGTGCCGGCGCTGTTGATCAGGATATCGATGCGCTTATGCCGGTGCAGGATGTCCGCCGCCGCCTGCGCCACTGCTTTGCGGTCGGACACTTCGAGCTGCAGCGCATCCGCGCTGCCCACCGCCTGAAGCTGCTTCAGCGCCGATGCATTGGTCGCCGCAGTGCGGCCGGAAATCACCACATGCGCGCCGGCGTTCGCCAGCTCCAGCCCTCCCGCGAGGCCGATGCCGCTGCCGCCACCGGTAATCCATGCCACTTTGCCCTTCAAGCTCATGCTCTGTCCTCCGCTATTCTTGTTGTTAACCGCGCTGAACCCTATCTCTTCTGATATTGGGTCGCGCCGAACAGCATCTCTTTCGCCTTGTCGTCCATCACCGGCTTGCGCAACTCGGCCAGCACCGCCAGGCCGCGCTGCACCGCCGGCCGCGCGGCGATGCCGTCGAACCAGCGCTTGACGTGAGGGTAGTCCTCCATCTCCACGCCCTGGTTCTTGTACGAGCGCAGCCAAGGCATGATGGCCATGTCGGCGATGGTGTATTCGTCGCAGGCGATGAATTTGCTCTCCGCGAGGCGCCGGTCCATCACGCCGTAGAGCCGGTTCGCCTCCTTCGAGTAGCGCAGCATGGCATAGGGGATTTTCTCCGGCGCATAAACGAGGAAATGATGCGCCTGGCCCAGCATCGGTCCGACACCGCCCATCTGGAACATCAGCCATTGCAGCGTCGACCAGCGGTCGCGCATGTCTCCGGGCAAAAATTTCCCGCTCTTCGACGCCAGATAGATCAGCATTGCGCCCGACTCGAACATGGACATCGGTTTGCCGTCCGGCCCGTCGGAATCGATCATCGCCGGCATCTTGTTGTTGGGGCTGATCTTGAGGAACTCGGGCTTGAACTGGTCGCCCGCGCCGATGTTGACCGGGTGCACGCGGTAGGGAAGGCCGGTCTCTTCCAGCATGATATGAATCTTGTGGCCGTTGGGGGTGGGCCAGGAATACAGGTCGATCATGGGTTCACTCCTAGTAATCGCGCTTGCGCATGAGGTATTTGTGCGCGGCTAGATCAGCTTCACCAGTTGCTTGCCGAAGTTCTGCCCCTTCAGCAAGCCAATGAAGGCCTTGGGCGCGTTCTCCAGGCCCTGCGCCACGGTTTCGCGGTATTTCAACTTGCCCGAGGCGACCCAGCCGGCGAGGTCGCCCATTGCCTGCGGCCACAGATTCAGGCGGTCGCTGACGATGAAGCCCTGCACCTTGATGCGGTTGGTCAGGATCGCCTGGAACGTCTTCACGCCGTAGGGTTCGGTCGCGTTGTACTGCGAGATCAGGCCGCACACGGCGATGCGCGAGAACGCGTTCGTGCGCCGCAGCACCGCGTCCAGGATTTCGCCGCCGACATTCTCGAAATAGCAGTCGATGCCGTCGGGCGTGGCCGCCTTCAGGTCCTGGTTCAGCCGGCCGGCCTTGTAATCGACGCAGGCGTCGAAACCCAGTTCGTTCACCACGTAGTCGCACTTCTCCTTGCCGCCGGCGATGCCTACGGCGCGGCAGCCCTTGAGCTTCGCGATCTGGCCCACGGCGCTGCCCACGGCGCCCGAAGCCGCCGAGACTACCACGGTCTCACCCGCCTTCGGCTGGCAGATATCCAGCAGCCCGACCCAGGCGGTGACCCCGGGCATGCCGATCACGCCGAGGTAGGCCGACATGGGCACGCGGCTCACATCGACCTTGTTCACGCCAGTGCCGTCGGAGCAACCGTACTGCTGCCAGCCGTACATACCGGCCACGATGTCGCCCGCCTTGAATTTCGGGTTCTTCGATTCGATCACTTCGCCCACCGTGCCGCCGACCATGACCTGGTCGATCTCCTGCTTGGCGGCATAGGATTTGGTGTCGTTCATGCGGCCGCGCATATAGGGATCGAGAGAAAGATAGTGGTTGCGCACCAGGATCTGGCCCTCCGCCGGCTTCGCGATGGGGGCGTTGACGATTTTGAAATTCTCCTCCGTCGCCCAGCCAGTGGGGCGGCTGGCGAGCAGGACTTGCATGTTGGTAGTCATGGTGACCTCTACAAATTTTAATGAGAGTTGAGGGAAATCCGCCGCCGGGCCGATCGGCTGTAGGAGCGAGCTTGCTCGCGAATTCCATCGCGAGCAAGCTCGCTCCCAGGAAGGCGCCGCTGCGGTAAGCTAACCGGCGCTGGCGAAGCGCTCGGTGTGGTGCTCGACGTCGCCCAGAGTGGCATTGATCATGGCGAGGCGTTTGGCGTAATGGCCGGCGGCGAGTTCATTGCTCACGCCCATGCCGCCGTGCAGCTGTATCGCCTCCTGTAAGATGCTGCGGCCGGAGCGGCCGATCTGGATCTTGGCCGCCGAGACCGTGCGCTTGCGCTCTTTCGGATCCTCGGACTGAACCTTGACCGAGGCGAGGTAGGCCATGGAGCGCGACTGCTCGCAATGGATGAACATGTCCACCGCGCGGTGCTGCAAGGCCTGGAAGCTGCCGATCGGGCGGCCGAACTGCTGCCGCGTCTTCAGGTACTCGAAGGTGGCCGCATTCAGCGCCTCCATCGCGCCCACCGCTTCGGCGCACAGCGCCGACACGGCGAAATCGGAGGCGCGCTCGAGCACCGGCAGCCCCTGGTCGACTTCGCCCAGCACGCTGTCGGCGCCGACCTTGACGTTGACCAGTTTGATCTCGGCCGCGCGCATGCCGTCGATGGTGCGATAGCCGCTCACCTGCACGCCCGCGCTCGCGCGATCGACCAGGAACAGGCTGATGCCCTTGGCGTCGCGCGCGCCGCCGGCAGTGCGCGCCGAGACGATCAGCTTGTCGGCGCTCTCGCCGTGCAGCACCACCGCCTTGTGGCCGTTCAGCACGTAGCCCGCGCCGTCGCGTTTGGCCGCAGTTTCGACGCTGTTCAATTCGTAGCGCGAGTTCGGCTCGCCGAGCGCGGCGGCGAGCAGCAGCTTGCCCTGCGCCACTTCCGACAGGATCGCCTGCTTCTGCGCCTCGCTGCCGGCAAGGTCGACGAGGCTGCCGCCGAGAACCACGGTGGAAAAATACGGCTCGACCACAATGCCGCGGCCGAGTTCGGTCATCACCAGCATGGTGTCCACGGGCGTGCCGCCGAAGCCGCCGTGCGCCTCGTCAAACGCGACGCCGAGCAGGCCCATGTCGGCGAACTGCGCCCACACCTTGTCGGAAAATCCCTGCGCCGAAGCCATGATGGCCTTGCGCGCCTCGAAGCCGTATTCCTTGCTGATGTATTTCTGGATGCTGTCGCGCAGCTGCTGTTGTTCTTCGCTGAAAATGAAATCCATGATCAGAGTCCCAGAACCATCTGCGAAATGATGTTGCGTTGAATTTCGTTCGAACCGCCGTAGATCGAAGTCTTGCGGTAATTGAAGTAGACCGCGGCGGCCGATGCGGCGTACTCGGGCCCGACCGGCTCGCCGTGCCAGGCGGCATCGCGCGTCTCCGGGCGGAACGGCAATGCATACGGCCCCATCGCTTCCATGGTGAGCTCGGTCAGCGCCTGCTGCACGTCGGTGCCCTTGATCTTGAGGATGGAGGCTTCAGGGCCGGGCTTGGAGCGGGAAGACAGCACGCGCAGCAGCGTGATCTCCAGCGCCATCAATTCGACTTCGACCTGGATGATGCGGTCGCGAAAGCGCGGATCTTCGATGAGCGGTTTGCCATTGCGCAGCTGTTTCGCCGCGACGTTCTTCAGCTGCTCCAGTTCGCGCTTGGATTCGCCCACGCGCGCGATGCCGGTGCGCTCGTGCCCGAGCAGGAATTTGGCGTAGGTCCAGCCCTTGCCCTCTTCGCCCACCAGGTTCTGCGCCGGCACCTTGACGTTGTCGAAAAACGTCTCGTTGACCTCGTGCTCCTCGTCCAGGGTGATGATCGGGCGCACCGTGATGCCGGGGGAATGCATGTCGATCAGCAGGAACGATATGCCTTCCTGCTTCTTCACCGTGGAGTCGGTGCGCACCAGGCAAAAAATCATGTCGGCGTGCTGGCCCAGTGTGGTCCAGGTCTTCTGGCCATTGACGATGTAGTGTTCGCCCTCGCGCACCGCCTTGCACTTGAGCGAAGCCAGGTCCGAACCCGAGCCCGGCTCCGAATAGCCCTGCGCCCACCAGTCCTCCGAGGACAGGATGCGCGGCAGGTAATACTCCTTTTGCCATTTGCTGCCGAAATTCTGGATCACCGGCGCCACCATCACCAGGCCGAACGGCATCACGCGCGGCGCGCCGGCGTAGCCGCATTCATCTTCGAAAATGTGCTGCTGGATCGGCGTCCAGGCGCAGCCGCCGTACTCCTTCGGCCAGTTGGGAGCGACCCAGCCTTTCTTGTACAGGATCTTCTGCCAGCGCACCCAATCGTCCTTCACCAGGCGCTTGTGATGCAGCACCTTGTCGGCGATGTCCTTGGGCAGATTGTCGCGGATGAAAGTGCGCACTTCGCCGCGAAACGCCTGTTCTTCCTTGGTGTAATTGAGGTCCATGGCAGATCCTTTCGATGGCACGATGGGCAATTTCCATTGTATCACCGTGCGCCGCGCAAGCCGTAAGCGAACACGGTGTTTCCGGCCGGGAAAAGCCCTCATCCGACGGACCAGGCGGTGCACGATGTTTTTTGCCACACCCGACATTGATCTGCTATGTTGGCTCTGATTCCAAGCTGAGGAGAACAGGATGAGCGGGCCGCTGACAGGGGTGAAGGTGCTGGAAATCGCAGGCATAGGCCCAGGGCCTTTCTGCGGCATGTTGCTCGCCGACATGGGCGCCGACGTGCTGCGCGTGGACCGCCTGCAATCGAGCGATCTGGGACTGCCGGTGGAACCGAAATACGACATCATGTCCCGCGGCCGGCGCTCGATCGCGCTCGACCTGAAGCGGCCTGAATCGGTCGCCATGGTGCTCGACTGGGCGGCGAAGGCCGACGCGCTGATCGAGGGTTTCCGGCCCGGCGTCACCGAGCGCCTGGGGCTGGGGCCGGACGCGTGCTCCGCGCGCAATCGGCGCCTGGTCTATGGCCGCATCACCGGCTGGGGCCAGGACGGACCTTTGGCGCAGGCCGCCGGCCACGACATCAACTACATCGCGCTGTCGGGCGCGCTGCACGCGATCGGACGCAAAGGCGGGGCACCGGTGCCGCCGCTCAACCTGGTCGGCGATTTCGGCGGTGGCGGGATGTATTTGGCCTTCGGCATCGCCTGCGCGCTCTTCGAAGCGCGCGCTTCGGGCAGGGGCCAGGTGATCGATGCCGCCATGTCCGAGGGCGCGGCGGGCCTGATGGCGATGTTCTATGGCCGCATGGCTGCCGGCCACTGGCGCGACCAGCGCGGCGTCAACGTGCTCGACACCGGCGCGCCGTGGTACGACGCGTACGAGACCGCCGACGGGAAGCACGTTGCGATCGGCTCGATCGAGGGCCGCTTCTACGCCGAACTTCTAGCGCGGCTGGGTCTGGATGCCGCGACTCTGCCGGGACAATTCGAATACACGCGCTGGCCCGAGCTGCGCGCCGCTTTCAGCGCCGCCTTCAAGCGCAAGACCCGGGATGAGTGGTGCCGGGAGATGGAAGGCACGGACGTGTGCTTTGCGCCGGTGCTCTCGCTCGCCGAGGCGCCGCAGCACCCGCACAACCGGGCGCGCAGCGCCTTCGTCGACATCGACGGCGTGACGCAACCCGCGCCCGCCCCGCGTTATTCGCGCACGCCGGGCGCGATTGCACGCGGCGCGCCGCGCCGCGGCGAAGGCGGAGCGCAGGCGCTCGCCGACTGGGGCTTTGGCAAGACCGACATCGACGGCTTTCGCGCGCGCGGCGCGCTGATGCTGGATGCCTGACAGGGTGCTGAAAGAGGGGGCGCGCCCCCTTTTGTATCCCCCATTTCAGAGGCTGCAGAAATTCGCTTCCCTCTGAGAGAGGTTTTGCGTACACGCATTTTGTTCCGCCCGGGAAGCGAATTTCAACAGCCCCGTAACATTCAGCCAACGGCGGGAAACGATTCGCGCCCTGCGCGCCGGTAACAACGGAGAACGACATGAAACAATTCAAGGACAAGGTCGCTGTGATTACCGGCGGCGCCAGCGGCATAGGTCTGGCGCTTGCGCGCCGCGCGGCAGCCGAAGGCATGCAGGTGGTGCTCGCCGACATCGAGGATGTGGCGCTTGCCGCGGCGGCCGATGAACTCAGGCGCACGGGGGCGCCGGTGCTCACCGTGAAATGCGACGTCAGCCGGGCCGAGGACGTGGAGAATCTCGCCGCGCAAACGCTCAAAGCCTGCGGCGGCGTGCACCTGATATGCAACAACGCCGGGGTTGGCGGAGTGCGGGTCAAAACCTGGGAGGCGAGCGCCAAGGACTGGCAGTGGGTGCTGGGGGTGAACGTCTGGGGCGTGATCCACGGCGTGCGCGTGTTCACCCCGATCATGCTGCGCCAAGACGAGGAGGGGCACATCGTCAATACGGCTTCGGCGGCGGGCTTCGTATCCATGGCAGCGACCGCGCCCTATGCCGTGTCCAAGCATTCCGTGGTGACGCTGTCCGAAGTGCTGTACCACGACCTGCAGTCGGAACAGGCGAAAGTCGGCGTATCGGTGCTCTGCCCCGCCTGGGTCGGCACCAACATCTGGAACGCGCAACGCAACCGCCCGGCCGCATTGCTCGATCATGCTGAAACCGAAGCGGAGCGCACCAGGCGCGAACAGGTGCGCGCGCTGCTGGAAAAAGGCAAGGTCACCGCGGCTGATGTCGCCGCAATGACGTTCGAAGGCATCGCCAACAATCGCTTCTACATTTTTCCGCATCCCAAGATCCGCAACGACATCCGCACGCGCATGGAGGACATTCTCGAATTGCGCAACCCGACCCGGACTGCATGACCCAATTGCGCAACCCGACCCGGACTGCACGACCCGGACTGCACGGACTGCATGACCCGGACCACATGAGACTCAGGCGCCGCGCGCGTGCCCTGCCAACGCTTGCCGCAGCGCCTGCTGCCACACCTTTTGCTTGTGCGCGCGGGACATGGAGGCGTTGGCCGGGCTGGTCGAGGGCAGGCGCTGGCAGCCCGCCGGTGCCGGTGCATCCCCGAGCGCAGGCAGCACGTATTTTCGATAGCACGCCTCGGCCTTGGCTCCGTTGAAGAAGACGTGCGCGATCCGCGGATGCGCGCGGTAGAACGAGGCGAAGTCGTTGGCGCTGATGCTGGCGTCGTCGATCGCCGAATCCAGGCTGCCCTCGCGCGCGCAGGATTCGAGCACGTCCCACAGCGCGATCCCGCGCGATCTCAGCCCCCGGGCCCTGACCGCGTAAGGGAATGCCGGACCGGCCCCGGTGACCTCCCCCAGTATCCGCCAGAACAGGTTCTGCGGATGCGCGTAATACTGCCCGGCCGCGAGCGATGCTTTCCCGGGCATGCTCCCGAGAATCAGGACGCGCGCCTTTGCATTCGCTATCGGTGCGAAACTTTCAACGTGCGGCATGTCAGCGCAGTGCAGCGCGCAACCGCGGGCTCAGCGCATCAACTCGAACGGCCCGCCCTTCTGCAGCGCGCGCTTGTACGCCGGCCGCGCATGGATGCGCTGCAGATACGCCCACAGATTCGGCCGGCTCGAATCCAGTCCGCCGCGCGCGGCCGCCGCTTCCACCGGAAAACTCATCTGGATGTCGGCGGCGGTGAACTCTTCGCCGGCGAACCAGGTGCTCTTGCCGAGTTCGCTCTCCATGAAGTTCCGGTGCAGCTCGAGCTGCGGGTCGATGAATGCCTTCCGCGTTTTATCCGAGATGGCACGCACGATCGGACGCATGAAGAACGGCATCGGCGCGCGCGGCAGGCGCCCGAAGATCAGGCTCAGCAGCAAGGGCGGCATGGCCGAGCCCTCGGCGTAATGCAGCCAGTAGGTATAGCGCAGGCGCTCCGGCGTGCCAGGCGGAGGAATCAGGCGGCCCTGTCCGTGACGCTCGATGATGTATTCCATGATCGCGCCGGATTCAGCGACCGTCACCCCGCCTTCAGAGATCACGGGCGACTTGCCCAGCGGATGCACCGCGCGCAACGACGCCGGCGCCAGCATCGTCTTCGGATCGCGCTCGTAGCGCTTGACCTCGTAATCTAAGCCGAGTTCCTCCAGCAGCCACAGCACGCGCTGCGAGCGGGAGTTGTTGAGATGGTGGACGATGATCATATTGTGCTGGCCTGCCATCGGATTTCAAGGAGCGGCGCTCCGGATCGGCTTCGGGGCGCCCGGGGGCGCAGGCACAGAGTATCTGGATTACTGCCTTTGCGGAAGCGTGCTCGGAACTTTCATCGGCGGGGGTTTCGGCACATCTCTGCCGCTGATTATGAATCCCCAAACCAACAACACGCCGAACACGGCCAATAGCGCGCACGCGATAAGCGTGTAGCGCAGCATCCGGTGCCGTGCAGCCTCGGCCTCTTCGATCTTGTCGAGCGTCTTGCGCACCTTGCGCAGCGCCGTTTGCTCGACTGTGCGTTGTGCGTGCTCCTCGATCGCAGCACGGTCGATGTCGTTCGGTATTTCGCCCATGGTGCCCTCATCTGAAATGAGTTGCCCGAGAACAGATCGAGCTCGCGCCCTAGTTTACGCCAGACTGGCAGCGGACGTGATTACGCCGCTCCCGCGCCGGTTCGCCTCGCCGTATGCTCGCAGCGAGCGGCAGCAGGGCCGGCCGCATTTTATTGCCAGATTGGATAAGCTCCCATGCGAATCAAATGAAGCGCGGGTTCCCGGTTTTTGATTTTACGGAATTATGTGTCGGCGCGCGCTCCAGCGCAGCCAGACCTTGCGCGCTTCCTCCAAGGTCCACATCGAGACGGCGAACACAACGGCGAGCAACCAGACCTCCGGCCCGACCGGCGCCGTGCCAAGCAGCCAGTTTCCGGCCGGAGTGTAGACGATGAACAGGATCAGGCCCAGCTCCGCTACTATGCCGAGCAGGATGAGCGGGTTGCTGAACAGGCCAAAAGACAGCGACGACTTCCGCGGGTGGCGGCAGAGGAACACATTCGCCACCTGGGTCATGACAATCGCCAGCAGGCAGGCCGTGGTCGCCTGCAGATACAGCGGGGCGAACCTGCCGGGCAAATCGCCGTAGCGCCAACCGGCTGCGTCCAGGACGAAGAAGAACACCGCCATCGACGCCACCGCCTCCAGCGCGCCGAGGAACAGATACGCTCGGGCGATCAGTCCCCATGACAGCAGCCGCTCGCCGCGCGCTCTGGGCGGGCGGCTCATGACGCCCGGATCGGGTTTCTCGGCGCCCAGCGCCAGCGCCGGCAGCATGTCGGTGCCGAGGTCGACGGCCAGGATCTGGATGATGGTGAGCGGCAGCGGGATCCTGAAGAGCACAAAGGCGAGATAGGGCACCAGCTCGGGAATGTTGGAACTCAGGATGTAGGTGAGGAACTTGCGGATGTTCTCGAACACCGCGCGCCCTTCCTCGATGGCGGCGACGATGCTGGCGAAATTGTCGTCGAGCAGGATCAGGTCGGCCGCTTCCTTGGCCACGTCGGTGCCGGCGATGCCCATGGCGATGCCGATGTCGGCGGTTTTGAGCGCCGGCGCGTCGTTCACGCCATCGCCGGTGACGGCGACGATCTCGCCCTTCTTCTTCAGCGCCTGCACGATCAGCATTTTCTGCTCGGCGGCGACGCGGGCAAAAATGATCTCCCGCGCATCAAGCGTTAGTTGCAATTGTGCCGGCGACATGCGGCGCAGTTCGTCGCCGCTGACCACCACCGGCTGCTCTGTCTTCACCAGTCCGATCTCGCGCGCGACGGCCAGGGCCGTATGCGGGTGGTCGCCCGTGACCATGATGATGCGGATGCCGGCCGCGGCAGAGCGCGAAATGGCCTCCGGCACCTCGAGCCGCGGCGGGTCTTCGAGCCCGACCAAGCCGGTGAGGGTCATGCCGCGCTCCTCGCCCGGCATGCCGTCCTCGACCGCGCAATGGGCGAAAGCCAGCACGCGCAGCCCGGCCTCGGTCATCACGTCCTGCGCCGCCAGCAGGCGCGTCTTCGCCGCGGCGTCGAGCGGCGCAATTCCGGCGTCGAACTGGACGAAGTCGCAGGCGGCGAGCACCGTCTCCGGCGCGCCCTTGCAGTAGAGCACGCGGCCCTGCGGCGTCGCGCACAGCACCGACATGCGCTTGCGGTCGGTGTCGAAAGGGATTTCGTCGATGCGCGCGAAACCGTCGAGTCCGCCGGCCGCCTGCCGGCCCATGCCGGCCAGCGCCGCTTCCATCGGGTCGCCCAGCAGTTTGCGCTGGCCGTGGTCGTCCACCTCGTTCAGGTTGTGGCAGAGCGCGGCATTGACGAACAGCTGGCGGTTATCCTGCGTCAGGCGCGGCTGCGCCGCAAGATCGGCCGGCTCGACGAAGCCGCCGCCGAGCCACAGGCGCTTCACCGACATGCGGTTCTGCGTCAGTGTGCCGGTCTTGTCGCAGCAGATGGTCGTGGTCGAACCGAGCGCCTCGACTGCCGGCAGGTGGCGCACCAGGGCGTTGCGCTTGGCCATGCGCTGCGTCGCCATCGCCAGCGACAGCGTCACCGTCGGCAGCAGGCCTTCGGGCACGTTGGCGACGATGATGCCGATGGCAAACAGCAGGTTCTCCCAGGTCGGAAGCCCCATCGCCTGGCCGACGAAAAACATGGTGGCGCCGATGCCGGTGGCGAGAAAGGCGACGAGGCGCGACAGGCGCGCGATCTCGCGCTGCAGCGGCGAGCTGGGTTCGCCCACTGTTTGCGTAAGGTGGGCGATCTTGCCGAACTCGGTGCGCATGCCGGTGGCGTACACCACCGCGCGTGCCTGACCAGACACCACCGAGGTGCCTGCGAGCGCGATGTTTTTGGCGTACAGCGGCGCGTCCTCGAGGCTGGGCTCGGTATTGCACGCCTTGGGCAGGGATTCGCCGGTGACCGTCGCGGTGTTCACGCGTAGCGCGAACGCCTCGACCAGGCGGCAGTCGGCCGGAACCAGGCTGCCCTCCTCCAGCAG
>JADGRR010000413.1 GCA_017880745.1 Burkholderiales bacterium | reverse complement strand
TTAGGGGTGCGGTCAAGATTCCTGTCGTCGGAACTCTCGCGATGAGCACGACGGTCGGGACCCCGCTACTCCTTGCTTACGCCGCGGTGGCGTGCACCTTGCTGTCGGGCGGTGTTTCCCTGCTGGCTGTACGCCGCCATCCGAACTTCCTGCATTTTGGCTCGTTTCTGTTCCTGTTTGCCGCCGGCGCCGCCAGCATCGGCGCCGGAGCCTGGGCCCTGCTCGCCAGGCTCACCGTCACCGACCGATTTGATCTCGGCTTGCCCTGGCTCGACTGGCATGTGCGGCTCGATCCCCTCTCTGGTTTTTTCCTGGTGCTGCTCGGCACGCTGGTGGTGGCGATTTCGCTCTATGGTCCAAGCTATACGCGCGAGTTTGCGCGCGGCCCGGCGGCCCAGCCCCTGCCTCCCCTCGGAGTGTTTACCGCGCTCTTCGTCCTCGGCATGCAGATGCTTCTGCTCGCCGACGACGCGCTCGTATTCATGATCTTCTGGGAAATGATGTCGCTTTGCGGATATTTTCTGGTGGTCTATCAGCACCAGCACGCCGCCAACCGCCAGGCGGCTTTCCTCTACCTGCTGCTCGCCCACGTCGGCGCCCTGGTCATCCTGCTCTCCTTCGGCGTGCTCGCCGCCTTTGGCGGTGGCCTCACCTTCGACCAGATGCGCGCGGCCAAGCTGACACCGCTGTGGGCGACGCTCGCCTTTGCCGGTGCCTTTGCCGGCTTCGGCACCAAGTCGGGCATGGTGCCGCTGCACGTCTGGCTGCCCGACGCGCACCCCGTTGCACCGTCGCACATCTCGGCCATGATGAGCGGGGCCATGATCAAGATGGGCATCTACGGCATCGTGCGGGTGAGCTACGATCTGATCGGCGACGTGCGCTGGGAATGGGGGGTGGTCGTGCTCATCATCGGCACCGCCTCGTCTCTGCTCGGCGTGCTGTACGCGCTGATGCAGCACGATCTCAAGCGCCTGCTCGCTTACCACTCGATCGAGAACATCGGCATCATCCTCATGGGCCTCGGGATGTCGATGATTTTTCTCGGCAGCGGGCACAAGATGCTCGGCACGCTCGGGCTGGTGGCGGCGCTCTACCACACCCTCAACCACGCCCTGTTCAAGGGCCTGCTGTTTCTCGGCGCCGGAGCGGTGCTCTACCGCACGCACGCGCACGACCTCGATCACATGGGTGGACTCATTCATCGCATGCCGGTCACTGCGTTCCTGTTTCTGGTCGGCTGTGTCGCGATATCGGCGCTGCCGCCATTCAACGGCTTCGTTTCGGAGTGGCTGACCTTCCAGACTGCGTTGCAGGCTCCCGCCCTCAATAACGGTCTGCTGCGCACGATGCTTCCGATTGCGGCGGCGCTGCTGGCGCTCACCGGGGCACTTGCGGCCGCCTGCTTCGTCAAGGCCTTCGGCATTGCGTTTCTCGGAAAACCGCGCACGCGCCGTGTCGCCCGGGCACGCGAGGTGCCGGCCGGCATGCTGGGCGGGATGGGGCTGCTCGCGGCCCTGTGCCTGCTGCTCGGCGTGTTCCCGACCACCATGATCGAAGCGATGGCGCCCATCACGCAACTGCTGCTGCACGAGGCGCTGCCGTCTGCCGCCGCCCAGGGCTGGTTGTGGCTGACCCCGATTTCGCCGCAGGTTGCTTCGTACTCGGCGCCTTTTGTTCTGGCCGCGATCGTCGTGGTATTCGGTCTTGGCTATCTGTTCCTCAAGCGTCGCGCCGTTCCCGCGCGCAGAGGGTACGCCTGGGACTGCGGCTTCGGCCAGCTCACGCAGCGCATGCAGTACACCTCGACCGCCTTCAGCCAGCCGATCCGCCGCGTTTTCCGCGGGGTATGGAAGGTCGAGGAGCAGATCGACACGCTCGCCAGCGCGGGACCGATTCCGCGGGTGACGAGCCTGCATTACAGCCTGCATACACAAGACTGGTCGTGGCTCGCGATCTACGTTCCGATCGGACGCATGGTGCTCGCCGCCGCAAATCGCATCGGCTTCATCCAGACCGGCAACATCCATACCTACCTGAAATTCTCCTTCGTCACGCTGCTCGTATTCCTATGGATAGTCAGCTAACCGCCTGGGCGCTTGCCGCGGCGCAGGCATTGCTGTTCATCGCCGCCGCGCCGCTGCTCGCCGGCTGGCTGCAGCGCGTCAAGTGCCATATGCAGAACCGCGCCGCGCCGGCGGTGTGGCAGCCGTACCGCAATCTCGCGAAGCTGTTGCGAAAAAGGATGCTGCTGGCCGAGAACGCCTCCTGGCTGTTCCGCGCGGTTCCCTACATCGTCTTCGGTGCCATGCTGCTCGCTGCCGCCGTGGTTCCGCTCATCGCGGTGCGCCTGCCGTCAGCGGCGATTGCCGACATGATCGTGCTGGTCGCCTTCTTCGCGCTGGCGCGTTTTTTCACCGCGCTGGCCGGCCTGGACATCGGCACCGCCTTCGGCGGCATGGGCGCCTCGCGCGAGATGATGGTCGCCGCGCTGGCCGAACCGGCCATGCTCATGGCGGTGTTCACGCTGTCCATGACGGCGACCACCACCAACCTGTCGGTGGCGACGGAGTACATCCTGCAATCGGGCCTGGTACTGCGCCCGTCGTTCCTGTTCGCGCTGCTGGCGCTGGCCATGGTGGCGGTGGCCGAGTCGAGCCGCATTCCGGTGGACAATCCCGCCACCCATCTCGAACTCACCATGCTGCACGAGGCCATGATCCTCGAGTATGGCGGGCGCCACCTGGCGCTGATCGAGTGGGCTTCGCAGATCAAGCTGATGATCTACTCGGTGCTTATCGTCGATTTCTTCTTTCCCTGGGGCATCGCCACGGGATTCGGCGCAGCGGCGCTGGCGCTCGGCGTCATGACAGTCGCGGCAAAACTGATGCTGCTCGCCGTCATACTGGTGGTGTGGGAGACGGTGCTCGCCAAGATGCGGCTGTTTCGCGTACCGCAGTTTCTCGGTTTTGCCTTCATGCTGTCGTTGCTCGCCATGCTGACCCACGTGGTGCTGGAGACGGGAGGCTAGATGGAATTCGCCAGCCTTTCGCTCTATAACCAGGCCATCATCCTGTTCGCGGCCCTGGCCTTGTTCACCTCTTTCATCATGCTCGCCCAGGCACGCATGATGCCGCTTATTTTTACCTTCGCCTGGCAGGGTCTGTTGCTGGCGGTGGTGTCGGTGCTGGTCGCCATCGTCTCCAAACATCCCCACCTCTATGTTTCGGCGGCGCTCACCTTCACGCTGAAGGTAGTTCTGATCCCGTGGCTGCTCTACCGCCTCAGCATACGGCTCAATATGCAGTACGACGCCGAGGTGATCGAGCACCCGACGCTGCTGCTGCTCGGCGGCGTCGGCCTGGTCATCTTCAGCTACTACGTGGCGCAGTCGATCGTGCAGCTGTCGGGATTGGCGACGCGCAATACGATTGCCGTCAGTATCGCCATCGAGCTGCTCGGCATGCTGCTGATGTGTGCACGCAAGTCGGCGGTGGCGCAGGTAATCGGCTTCATGTCGATGGAGAGCGGAATATTCTTTGCCGCCGTGGTATCGACCTACGGCATGCCGCTCATCGTCGAACTGGGAGTGGCCTTCGACATCCTC
>JADGRR010000412.1 GCA_017880745.1 Burkholderiales bacterium | reverse complement strand
CAGTTGGATTGCAGACAACCCTGGACGTCGGTTGACCCGGGGTGCTGGCCACGCGGAACAGGAACACGCAAGGTGATTGCCGACAATGTCAGCAAGAGTTTTGCGTTATCAAATCCGGGGATTTTCACCTGGCCGGCGGTCCGCACGCTGTTTCGAACCACGCCTCGCTATTGGCGTAGGTCAAAGCACCTACTGCGTAGTGCAAGCAGCGGATGTGGGCATTAACCCTACTTACAACTACATTGTCAATGAGGCGAAAATAGAGCGCTACGAAAAGTACAATTGTTGGATAGCCAAGAGTAGGCAACCGACAAGCGGTTAGAAACCAGAGGTTGAGAAGATTGGTGCGGTTTGTCTTAGCCGATTGATTGCCTACAAACCACATGTGCCGGTTGATATAAGTTCCGTTTTCTAACGAGAACCGTTAGAACTTGCATCAGGAATAATCTACGTGCCCTCTCAATGTCGTATCGTCAAAGCCACTTTTTTGCTGCTTCTTGCTACTGCTTGCATCGGGGGGTGTGGCGAAAGCGCGAAATCGCCGCCAGCTATGCGGAACGCGGCAAGCCCAGCGACCCGCTTTGCCGTCAACACGCGACCCACGGTGGCACGTGGTCCCAAATGGGCGAATTTCGAACGGGAACTCGCATCGCGCGATGCCCGGTACGTGGCGAGCTGGGTCGTCGATTCCGGCGACAGCAGGAGCATGCCGTTCGCGATTGTCGATAAGACCGACGCAAAAGTCTTTGTATTCGATGCGGACGGGCGGCTCCGCGGTGCGGCCCCCGCGCTGCTCGGTCTGGCGCGGGGGGATGATTCCGTTCCCGGCATCGGCGACCGGGCGTTGTCGAGTATCCGACCCGAGGAGCGCACGACGCCGGCGGGGCGTTTCGTGGCGGAACTGGGCCCCAGTTTGAACGGGGGCACGGTACTCTGGGTGAACTACGACGAGGGCCTCGCCCTGCATGCGCTGCGCAGGGCCAACCCCAAAGAGCGCCGGCCGCAGCGTTTGGCCAGTCTGGTGCCGCTCGACCGCCGCATTTCCCTCGGCTGCGTCGTTGTCCCGGTGGAGTTCTTAGAGAACGTGGTGCTCCCGACTTTCGCCAGGACGAAGGGCATCGTCTACATTTTGCCGGAGACCAAATTGGCCAGCGAGGTCTTCGCGTCGTATGACGTCGATGAGCGCGCGCAACGGCAGAGCGCGAGCCGGGAACTGAATGATGGGAACACTCGTCTTGCGCAGTTAGCACCGTTCATTGCGCACACCCTTCAAGGCCAGCAAACAGGTTTCCCTGCATCTCGATAAACTTCTTCTCCGCCGCATGCGTCGTTCTCGCCGCAACGCGCGCAACCTCGTCCTTTCTGAGTTCAGCCGCCAGGCAAGGCTCGGCCTCGCGTATCACCCAACCCATGGGCAGTTCGCCTAAGGAAGGATTCCATGATGGCAATGCGGTAGACGTGCCCAAATGCGAAGCGGCCCCGAAGGGCCGCTCATCACCAGCTAAAACCTGCTGCGGGCACGTGCTATTTCCTTGCGGCTTTCACCGCGAAGTAGACCAGCGTGCCGACGCCGACGAACGGAAGGGCGACGATGTAGGCCAAGCCGACGAAGGGTGCTGCGAAGAACAGCGCGACGTTCTTCACATGCTTCGCAATCCCGGCCCACCGGGCCGCAATCAGTTTTGTGCCGTAGTACGCGGTCAGCAAGACGCTGACGATTGGCAGTGCGATTACGAACGCGAGGCCAATCAGCGGGGCGCTGGCGAGCATCAATACGGTCTTGGTCGCAAGGGTCAGGTGTTCAGTGGCGGTGTTGAATTTTTCCGCAGCTGCTTCCAGATTGGCAAGTGCGAGCTCAGGGGCGGTCATTGTCAGGGCTTTGGGGTTGGTTCTCATGATTCTCTCCAGTGCGTTTCGTTGTTGCTCACCCTATCCCGCGCATACATCGTGCCACATGCAAGAATTTCCCTTACATTTCTTCGAAATCTCCATACATTCCGGTGATTGCGCCTCACCATCTGCAACCGCGCACTTGCGCGCGCGCTCGCGCATTCGCGTGCGATGTATGTAAACCTTATGCGGGGCGACCCGTCACATTGCAGATTCCTCTATGAAATCAGTGAAAACTGGTGACGGTGCGATGCCTGCTTTTTGTATGCGTCTGCCGCTCTCATGAAAGCGTAGGCAGCGGGAGCGCGGATGCCACCGACGGGGCGTGCTCGGCGACGGCAAATAGGACAGTTGCCAAAACTGAGCGCCAACGGCGCGAGTTTCTGGCACCTGGTTGCTATTGACCTGCCCCCTTTAGCCGTACCAGTCATTTGGCAGGAAGTCCGGTCCGATCATTGTTTCTACTGTACTTGCTTACGCATGCGCAGACCAAAGCAGATCAAAGTCGTTTCTCGCGCTACCCGAACCACAATTTCATCAGCCGGCAGTGCGACGCAGCGCCTGCCCAACGAGAGTGCCGGCGGGCAGCACCGCTAGCACTTCGCCCTGCAGCGCCAGATAGGCGGCGTAAATCAAACCTTGCCGCTGCAGTTCCCGCGCTCGCTCGCGGCCCTTCGCGAGCGCTTCGGCACGGACCGAAGCGGGTAGGGCGCCGACCGCAACCGTAACCGCCAGATCGCCAAGATCGCTGTCCGCGCGCAGCGAGCGCGCGGGCATCCTGCTGATTGCCGGGTGCTCGACATCGACCGCGTTGGCGACCATGGTGGCTGCGGCGTCGGCCGCCGCGGCATTGATGGCGAAAATCGTGACCGCGTCGGCGATGCCCAGCGACTGCGAGCGCCCGCGCCAGCCTGAGGTGGCCAGGCCGCGCACCGGCATTGAGGCAGCTAGCGTGACCGTGGCATCGATCGCGGGATGGTCGGCGTTATTGACCACCCCCAGAGTCAATGCGTTATCTTCCGCAAGATGCAGCGCGATGTCGCCGCCGTTGTTGACGTAGGCTTTGCGCAGATCGCGCTCTTTCAGCATGGCCTGAAGAATCTCGTCTGCAACGGCCCCGGCCACCGCGGCCATGGGCGTGATATAGATCGCGCGATACGGCCAGCAGGCCGCGAGCATGCGCCGCGCCACCGGTCCGCGCAGCAGCGGATACGCCTCGGTCAAGGGCGTGCGCAACTGCGCCAGTTCCTGTACCAGCAGTTCGAGTATGTCGTCGAAGCGCGCGATAGCCTGCCGGTAAGCGGCTTCGACCTCGGCGCGCTCGCCCCAGGCTTCGATGATCAGATCGATGGGGCCGTGTTGCAAGTGCAGTCGGCCGTCTTCGAGCAGCGCAGCGCTTGGACCGTTCCGGCTCAAGTCAGATCCTTCGTCAACGGCCAGGGATTTTCCTCGCGCCAGGGCTGATTCACATAAGCAGTCTGCTTTAGTACCTCTTCCACGGTCACAACGCGGCCGGCGTAGCCGCCCAGCGCGGCGTAACGGTCGAGGCGCAGGGTGAATTCGATCGGCGCGACGATGGCCGGCGTGGGCACGTAGCCGAACGATCTTTCGGGCATGCGGGTCACGTCCACCATAAAAGTGATGCCGCCGCCCGGCCAGATGAAAACCGGGGCGCCGCCGCAGGTGACGCGGGTCAGCGCGGCTTTGACCGATTGCGTCAGCCTGAC
>JADGRR010000411.1 GCA_017880745.1 Burkholderiales bacterium | reverse complement strand
ATCATCACCGTCTTGGCCGCGCGCAGGCCGCATTGACGGTTCTCGTAGTTGACGAGCGGCAGGATGCGCGCGTAGGCCGCCATCGCCTCCTTGCGCCGTCCCTGGCGGTGGTGCGCCAGCACCGGCCTGATCAGGTCGGGCAGCAGGGCGCTGGGCATCGTGCCGGTCGCACCTGCGTCCAGATCGGCCATCAGCGTGATCGATTCCTCGCCGTCGAACGGGCCCAGTATCGCCTCGCCGCCCGCCTCGATCAGGGCGCGCAGCTTCGCCGCGGTATTCGGCACTTCGATCTTGAAATAGCAGACCTGCGGCACCTCCCGCGCCAGCCGTGCCATGAAGGACACCGGCAGCGTGACGCCCGACAGCGGCGCGTCCTGCACCATGATTGGCAGCGGCGCGGCGTCGGCGACTCTGGCGTAGTGCTCGAACACGGCCTTCTCGTCGGCGCGCAGCGTTGCCCCGTGGTAGGGCGGCATGAGCATGATCAGCTTCGCGCCGGCCTTGTGCGCTTTCTTCGCGCGCGCCGCCGCGATGCGCGTGCTGTAGTGGCTGCAGGTCACGATCACCGGCACCCTGCCGGCGACGTGGTCCAGGCTCAATGCGAGCAGCGTGTCGCGCTCTTCGTCGGTCAGCAGGAACTGCTCGGAGTAGTTGGCGAGGATGCAGATGCCGTCGACCTTCTGGTCGATCATGCAGTCGAGCACGCGGCGCATGCCGTCGAGATCGAGCTCGCACGAGTTCGTAAAGGGCGTGGGGGCGATGGGGAAGATGCCGGCGTAGGCAGCGGTCATGGTGTGTGGTTCCTCAGGAATACAGGCAGAGCGGCGGTCGGCGGCGCGTTCGGTATCCGGCAAAGCATGTCGGCGACCACGCTACGATGGTAACCGGCGCGCTCGATCACGCGCAACAGGATACCGGTATGGCGGAATATGCATATGCCTATTGATTCTTTGCTAGAGCAAATTCGGAAGCCTACAGTTGCGCCCTGTGTCAGCGGCTGAAAACATCACGCAGCCGTTGTTATGCATTTCAAATTGCCCGTGATCCGACAAGGAACTAACTCATGACCGGTTTTGCTCAGCTGTTCAACGCCACCCGCTCCGCGCTCGCCGGCGACGGCGCCCAAACGATCGTCCGCTTCAATGCGGCCAGCCAGGGGAAGGATGGACTTCACCGCCAGGTAAAGATACGCGATTTCACGTTAGAAGTGGATGAACCCCCGGCTCTGGGCGGCAAGGATCGCGCGCCCAATCCGGTGGAATATGCCTTGGCGGCTTTGGCCACCTGCCAGGAAATCACTTACCGCCTGCATGCCGACGCTTTGGGCATTCCGCTAAACGACGTATCGGTTCAGCTCGAAGGGGAACTCGATTTGCGCGGTTTCTTCGGTGCCGCCAAAGGCGTACGCCCGGGCTTCCTGAGCATCACGGGTTCGGTGAGCTTCGACAGCGAGGCTCCGGCGGAGGACTTGCAGCGGTTGAAGAGCGTCGTGGATGCGCATTGCCCGGTGCTGGACTTGTTCAACAATGCGACGCCGGTGCAGATCGCTATTGCGGAGCGGGTGGCGGCTTAGGGCGGTGGTTGATGGCCGAAGAAGTTCGAGCCACGGGCGGATCCACAACCCGGGAAAATCTGGGCACTGGTGCGCGGCAATTTCTTTGACTTGAACGTCTGGAGACGAGCCGCCTGAGATGTTCAGCCGGATCGCAAGGTAGGTCCGCTCCTCCGCCGAACCTGCCGTTCGAGCTTTCCTGCCGAAAAACTCATTGAGACAACTGGCGAGCGTCCAGTTTGAAAAATAGCACACTCGCATCAATCGTCTATTCCGAGGCGAGACGGTAGCCCACGCCCGTCTCCGTAAGCAGGAAGCGCGGGCGCGCCGGGTCCGGCTCGAGCTTGTGCCGCAATTGCTTCATGTAGATGCGCAGGTAATGCGACTGGTCGACGTGAGACGGGCCCCATACTTCGCGCAGCAGATGCCGGTGCGTCAGCACCATGCCGGCATGTTTGGCGAGGCATCCGAGCAGGCGGAACTCGATCGGCGTCAGGTGAACGTCCTTGCCGTCCGAGCGGACCAGGCGGCGCTGCAGATCGACTTCGATGTTGCCGAAGCGCAACGTCCCCGCAGCGTCTTGATTCGCGCCGTGCGCGGCGTGCCGCAGCGCCACGCGTATGCGTGCCGTGAGCTCGCCCACCCCGAACGGCTTGGTGACGTAATCGTCGGCCCCGGCGTCGAGCGCAGCGACCTTTTCGGCCTCCGCGCTGCGTGCCGACAGGATCAGAATCGGCAGCGCGGACCAGGCGCGAATGCGCTTCACCACCTCGACGCCGTCGAGGTCGGGCAGGCCGAGGTCGACCATCACCAGGTCGGGTTTGTGCGTGGCGGCCTCGAGCGCGCCGCGCTGGCCGTTCTCCGCCTCGATCACGCGATAACCCTCCGCCGTCAGCGTGGTGCGCAGGAAGTGCCGGATCTGCGGCTCGTCCTCCACGATCAGGATCAGGTGTCCGGTGTTGGTCATACGGACTCCGTTTCGCGCTCGACTGTCGGGGGTGTCCCGCCGAACGGCAGGGTGAAGCAGAACATCGCTCCGCCGACCAGGCGGTTTTCGGCCCAGATCCGGCCGCCGTGCGCTTCGACGATGGCGCGGCAGATGGTCAGGCCCAGGCCGGAGCCGCCGACCGCGCCCTCCGGCACTCCCCGATGGAATTTTTCGAACACCCGCTCCTCATCGCCGGGCTTGATGCCGGGGCCCCGATCCACCACGCTCACCGAGATCTCTTCGCCGGCGGCCCAGGCCTCGATCTCGATCGGCGATCCGGGCGGGGTGTATTTGACTGCGTTTTCGAGCAAGTTGGACAGCACCTGCGCGATCAGCACGCCATCGATCAGCACTAGCGGCAGATCCTCCTGCAGGTCCACCGACACTTTGCGTCCCTGAAGGCCGGGCTGCATCCGATTCAGCACGGCGCCGACGATTTCCTCCAGCGGCTGCCATTGCCGGTTCAGTTGCGGTGCGCCGATCTCGAAGCGCGTCATATCGAGGATGTTGTTCACCTGCTGGGTCATCTGCCTGGTCTGAGCGTAAATCGCCTGCGCCAGTTCCTTGCGTTTGGGCTCGTCTAGCGTCGCTCCGCCTTCGACCAGGGTGCTCGCCGATCCGGCAATCACCGCGAGCGGGGTGCGCAGATCGTGTGAAATCGCCGACAGCAGCGAATTGCGTATGCGCTCGTTTTCGGCGTGGATTTCAGTCTGGTGCGCCTGATCGGCAAGGCGCACGCGTTCGAGCGCCAGCGCCACCTGGCTGGCGAAGGTTTCGAGCAGGTGCAATTGTTCGGGTTGGAGCACGCGGCGCGGGTTCGCGGGAAGCAGCGCCAGCACGCCGAGTGCAGGTGCCGGCAGGCCTGCTGCGGTCTGCTTTTTCGCGCCGGTCTCGGCCGGCGATGGCCCCGTGCTCTTCAGCGGCAGGTAAATCGCGTCGTTGCCGGGCAGCGTGTCCGTACCGAGACCCGCGTTCTGCCCGTGGTCGAATACCCATTGCGCCACGCTGAGATCGGCGCCGTGCAATGAGCCCGGCAGGCTGGTCCCGCGCGGATGCGCGATGCGGCCGTCGCCATCGGGCAGCAGC
>JADGRR010000410.1 GCA_017880745.1 Burkholderiales bacterium | reverse complement strand
GACATGGCATATGGCCCGGCGGGCGCGGGCGGCGGCAGGATCCCGCCCAACGCGACGCTCGTCTTCGACGTCGAGGTGATCGACATTCCGTTCGCGCCGCCTCCGGGCACGCCCGCGGTCGCGCCGAAGCCATGAAGCTCACGAGCTCGAGCTTCGCCGACGGGGCGGCGATCCCCGCCGAGTTCGCGTTCTGCGCGCCCGATGCCAAGACGCACGCGATCAGGCGGGGAAAGCGCGGCAAGGTCGGTGCCGTTGTAGCGCACCTCGCCGCGGGTCACCTGGCCGCGCTCGGGGCCGAGCAGGCCGCTGATCGATTTCAAGGTCGTGCTCTTGCCGGCCCCGTTGGAACCGAGGAGGGCAACCATGCCTCCGTCTGGCACCTCGATCGACACCCCCTTGATTGCCAGGAACACGCGGTCGTAGACGACCTCGATGTTCCCGAGCACGAGCATGTTACTTGCTCGATTTCTTGAACTGCTCGGCGCTGGCGCGCACCTCGCGCCATACCAGGTCGTTGAACGGTGCCTTCCAGTCGCTCTTCGGCACCCACTTCGCGCCGTCGTATTGCGCAACGCGCGCCTTGCTGCCGCCGGAGTGATCCGCGGCGGTAACGGTGATCGGCGGTATCAGCCCCTCGGCATTGAAGTTCTTGATCCGCTCCAGGCCGCGTTTGACCTTCTCCGGCGTCAGGGGCGCGCCTTCATTCGCGATGGCGAGCCGGATTCCTTCGACCAATACCGCCATGGTGGCGGCCCCGATGCAGTAATTGGTTTGCCCCGCCTTGTCCGCCGGTCCGGCGCTCTTGCCCTTGTCGACGACCTCTTTGATCATCGCCTTGACTGCCGGCACGTCGCGTCCAGTGGCCACGCCTTCGACGCGCATGATGCCGGTCGATTCCTTTTCGCCGACCACCGAGGTCTCGGTCTCGGCCAGCCAAACATTCGAGACCACGTGATCGAGCTTGATGCCATTGCGCAGCGCCTCTTTGATGGACACCGGCTGCGCCGATCCCGCGCCCCAAATCAACACCCAGTCGGGGCGGAAGCGCCGCACCTGGGTCCATTGACCGCTCTGCTCGTTGCCCGGAAGCGGGTAGTAGAACGCCTGATATTCGAAGCCCAGGGTCTTGGCGAGATCTTCCAGGATCGGTTGCGGCTCCTTGCCGAAAGGTGAGTCATAACCGACAAAGGCGATTTTCTTGCCCTTGAGGTTGCCTTTCTCCTGATCCAGGATGTATTGGATCAGGACCGTCGCCTGCCCCCAGTAGTTGGGGCTCATCGGGAACAGATAGGGAAAGGTCGCCCCATCAGCCGCGTCGGAGCGGCCGTGGAACATGGTGATGACCGGGATATGGTCCTCCGTCGCGCGCGGCGCCACGGCGCGCGCCACCGGCGTGCTGATGAAGTCCACCGCGACCGCCCCTTCACCTTTGAAACGCTCGTAGGCTTCCAGCCCGCGTTGGGGCTGGTTGCCATGATCGACGACGATGGGCTCGAGCGTATAGCCTTTGAGGTCGCCGCGGGCATTGATCATCGCCAAATAATCGCGCTGCCCTTGCGAGTAAACGGGCGTCGCCGCGGAGTAGGCCGAGGAAAAATCGCCGCTCAGGCCGATCTTGATGACTTTCTGCTGGGCCGACGCGCCCGTAGCCGACAACAGGGCGGTGAACATCACCCCAGCCAGTACCAGTAATCGTTTCATTTCTGTTCCTCCTGTGCGTTCGTTAGTGTCTGGCGCGGCTTTACGGCCAGACGATGAAACTGCAGCTTACTCGCTCGACTTCCTGAACCAGTAACCTTTTCATTTTTCGTTCTCCTGTACGTACGTTAATGCCTGGCATGGCGGAATGGCCACACGCTGAGGTAATTGCGCAGGTTGTCGTAGATCTTGGCCAAGCCCAGCGGATCGAACAGCAGGAACCCCGAGATCAAGGCGCCGTAGAGCAGCAGCGGCAGATAAGTCATCATTTCCTGGGTCGGCGACAGGTTGAACAGCTGCATCAGCGCCGCGATCGAATTGTTCAGGACGATGGGCGCCAGCAACACCAACGCCGCCCCCAGATAGCTTCCCACCACGCTGCCGAGGCCGCCGACGATTACCATGGCCACAGCCTGGATGGATACGTCCAGATGGAACATTTCCGGGGCCAGAGCCCGGTAGTAACAATAGCCCAGCACCGCGCCGCTGATGCCGCCGATGAAGGAACTGCACCAGAAGGCGCGCAGCTTGTAACCGAAGGCGTCGACACCGATGATGGCGGCCGCGAAATCCTTCTCGCGCACGGCGACCAGAGCGCGGCCGAAGCTGGTGCGGCTGACATTCAGGATGAATATCGTCACGACGATGCACACCGCGAGCGCGACATAGTAGCGCCCGCCGTTCGAGACCACCTGCATGCCGACGATGCGCACCGCTGGTGCCTGCAAGGTGGCCTGGCTGCCGCCGCTGATGCCGGGGAAATGGTTGATTACCCAGTCCACCATGTACTGCATGGCCAGGGTGCTGATCGCCAGGTACAGGCCTTTGACGCGCAGCGCGGCGAAACCGAACACGATGCCGCAGCTGGCGGCGATGAACCCACCGCCCAGGACCGCCAATTCGAACGGAACGCCGAAGCGGCCAAGGTGTACCGCCCCGTAACCTCCGAGGGCCATGACTGCGGCGTAGCCGAGGTGAATCTGGCCGGCCCATCCCATCAGCAAGTTCAGGCCGAGGGCGGCGGTGCTCCAGATGACCCAGGGAAGCAGATACCCGAGCATGTAGCGGTCCGGGAGAACGAAGGGCGCCACCAGCGCGAATAGCAGCACGACGCCGAGGAGATACCGGTCGAAAGGAATCGGCCACAATGCGCGGGCGGCCGGATAGCTGGTGTGACGAATACCTGCAAGACGAAAAAACATGGCTCAGATCCTCTCGATGTCCGCGCGCCCGAAAAATCCATAGGGGCGCACCAGCATGGTCATCAGGATGACCAGTGAGCCCAGCACATCGCGGCTGCCACCGCCGATGAACCCGTCCAGATAGGCCGGGATCACGCTCTCCAGCACGCCGAGCACGACCCCGGCGGCAAGCACCCCAATGATGCTGTCGAAGCCGCCGAGGATGGCCACCGCCACCGCCTTCAGCAGCACGAGCGACAGGTTCCAGTCGACGCCCTGCACCGATCCCCATACCAGTCCGGCCCCCGCGGCGGCGATGCCAGCCAGCCCCCACGCCACTCCGACCGCGCGCTCGACCGAAATGCCCACCGACCAGGCCGCCGCCTGGTCGTCGGAGACGGCCCGCAGGATGATCCCCTGGCGCGAGGTGAAGAAAAACAGCGACAGGACGATGAGGATCAGGGAAATGAGGCCGCCAAGCAAGTACGCCTTGTTGAGCAGAATATCGCCGAGCACAACCGGCGCGTTGGTCATGCCGAGGTCGAGCCGCCGCATGGCACTGCCGAAAACGATGGGCGCCGCACCGCGCATCATGATCTCCAGCCCGAAGGTCAGCATGAGCACCATGATCACCGGCTGCCCCACCATGCGGCGCAACGCCGACCGTTCGATCAACCGGCCCACCAGGAACATCGCCACCATGGCGAGCAGCGCCGCCAGCCAGATCGGCGCGTTGAGCAAGGCGGTAAACC
>JADGRR010000409.1 GCA_017880745.1 Burkholderiales bacterium | reverse complement strand
CGAGATCCTCCGCCTTGAATCCCTGCAGCGTCACCATGCAATAAACGATGCGCCGTTCGACATCCATCACCTGTCCCGCGTCGGCGAAGTAGCGTGGCATTTGGACATAGGCGCCCTTGACGACGCCCGGTCCGAGGCCCAGGTCGCATTGCTCGAGCGAGGCGTTCTTCGGCCCGCGCTTGGCTTTCCACAATTCCTCGCCCTTGGCTTCGAACAACTCAGCCGGACTGTCTTCCTCCATGATCTCGTGGAACTTCTCGAAATCGGCCGTGACAGCGTCTTTGGGCGCGCTCGCGGCGTTCTTGGTTTGCGCGGCTGCCTTCTTGGGCGCAGCGGCCTCCGCCTGCCGGGCGTGCGCGGCGCAAGCCAACACGAGGCCAGACAGTGCAACGAACACCATCCGCTTGATGCTTGACATGGAACCCTCCTTCCGTTTTTGACCTGCCGCGTGGGTCGATGGCCCCGCGCGCTTGCCGCTCCCGCTCTAACGGCGGTTGTGCTTCGTCGTTTGTTTCTTAGTTGATGGTGGCCTCGTCGGTGCGTTTGTCGCCCTTGTTGTCGGTCCAGGTTACCTGAATGCGCTCGCCCTTCTTCCCGCCCTTGAAGCTGAATTCGAGAAACGGGTTCTTCGATATCGCGGTGCCCCAATTTGCCGACAGCACCACCTTGCCCTGCCAGGTCGCGCTGATCTGCTGGATAAAGTGCGCGGGTATGGGCTTGCCGGCGCCGTCCTTGCGCTGGCCGGTCTCCATCTCGTGGCTCATCAAAATCTTGACGTTTACGGCGCCGTCCTTGGCGACGGCGCGAATGCGCATGGGATCTGCCATGTTCCTTCTCCTGTTGTTTCAATCCGCAGCAAAATTCATTTTGTTGCGGTCCGATTTAGGGAAGCACGAGGGGATGCGCCCCGAAGGTCTCGGTCCCCCTTGAGGGGAAAGTCCCCCCACCTCTTCGGGTGGTCCCGACCTTCGGTCTCCCACACCTCTTCGGGTGGTCCCGACCTTCGGCCTCCCACCTCGGGGGGACATCCCCTCGTATCGTTACAGACTCCTGATAGCCGATCGGTGGCGCGTCTAGCCGCCGCAGCCGCCGATGGTGACCTTGATCTCTTTTTTCGTCACGTAATACTTGCCCTGCGCCTTCACCAGCACGTACACGTCGGATGTCTCCGCCAGTTTCACCCGCGTGCTCACCCCGGGCTCGGTTCCTGCGGGAATGTCGAAGCTTGCGGCGAGCGCAGTCGGGTTCTTCGCGATCAGAATGGCGATCGATTCCGTGCCCGGGAGCTTGCTTACCGCGCCGATGGGCACCACGGCGCCGTTCTCCGCGATTTCGGGTGCCGTCATCACGATGTCGGCCGATTCGGCGCGGCTGCCGGCACCGAGTGCGTCGAACGCGTCCTTCAGGTTTTTCGCCTCGAAGGCCTTCTGGTTCCAGTCGGCCGCCAGCGCCGCCTCCGGCCGCATCATCCCTGCGGCGGCCAGCAGTGCGTACAGGCTTGCGCCGCCGCCCGCCTTGAGTACCTTTCTTCGCGTCTGATCCATGCCCCCCTCCTTCCACTGGTCCTGTCGGCAAGCCTCGTTGCGCCTGTGGCTGCCATACTAACTACTATTGGGGTAAAGCCCACTTAGAGTGTTTCTATAGCTAGATTAGCCGATTTATGCCTGAATCGGAAGCTCGTTCGGTCCCCGGCTCGGGGATCGCCGCGAAGCGCCATCGAAGTATCGACAAAAACCTTGCATGACACGCTTTTCGGCAGCGGGTACCATCTTGCTCGCAACGGCCAATTTGTTTCTGCAAACACGGCGCCTGAAGACGCAGACTTTCCATCTCACAGAAGGAGACGAGCCCTGCATCCGAACATCCATGCGCGTCACGCTCATGCCATCCGCAATGCAAGGGCGCTAGCGGCAGCGATTTCCGTTTGCCTCACCCTCGCATTGCCCGTGTCCGGCCACGCCGCCCCGGAAGCCGTTCTGCCAAAGGCCGCTGCCGGCAAAATGAGTCAGAAGGAAAAGCTGGTGCTCCAGGTCAGCGACAGCGATCCGAAGAAATGGAATCTCGCCCTGAACAATGCGAAGAACGTTCAGGATGCCCTGGGCAGGGATAAGGTCGAGATCGAACTCGTCGCCTATGGTCCGGGGATCGACATGCTGAAACTCGGGTCTACCGCGGGCAACCGGGTCAACGATGCCGTCGCCAGCGGTGTCAAGGTAGTCGCCTGCGAGAACACCATGGAGGCGCAGAAACTGACCAGGGCGGACATGCTCAAGAGCATCAGCTACGTTCCTGCCGGCGTGATCGAGCTGATGCAAAAACAACGGCAAGGCTACGCCTATATCCGGCCGTAAGCGCCGGTTTGCGCCGCCCGGGAGCCGACCTTTGAAGAAGACCACCTTTCCCACGCCGCAGGACGCCGAAGCTGCGTTCTACGAGGCGCTCGAGCGCGCCGATCTCGACGCCATGATGGAAGTCTGGTCCGACGACGACGAGGTGAGCTGCATCCATCCCGGCGGTCCGCGCCTCACCGGTTATGAACAGGTGCGCGAAAACTGGGTGCAGATTTTCAAGTCCGGGCAACGCCTGCAGGTGCACCTGAGCGATCAGGTCGTCGTCTCCGGCATGATGTTTTCCGTCCATAGTCTGCACGAGAACATACTGGTGCGCCGCGAGGGCGGGATCGCGGGTGCGCGCAGCGTGGTGGTCGCAACCAATGTGTTCGTGCGCGCAGGTTCCGGCTGGCGCATGGTGCTGCACCATGGTTCGCCTGTGCCCCCGCCCGCAGTGCGTCGCGACATTCCGGTGGAAGCGCCCAAAGTGCTGCATTGATCTTCCCCTCCGAGCCTTACCAGGCGCCGCGCTGGCTCTACGGCGGCCACGCGCAGACCATGTATCCTGCCCTGTTCCTGCGCGGGGTACGGCCACGCTACCGGCGCGAGCGCTGGGATACGCCTGACGGCGATTTCATCGATCTGGATTATCTCGATGGCGGGCCCGCCGGCGCGCCGCGCGTCGCCTTGTTCCACGGGCTGGAAGGCAGTTCGTCCAGCCACTACGCCGTGGCGCTGATGCGCGCGCTCGAGCGCGTGGCATGGAACGGCGTGGTGGTGCACTTTCGCGGCTGCAGCGGCGAAATCAACCGCCTGCCGCGCGCCTATCATTCCGGCGATGCGCCCGAGATCGGCTGGATCCTCGCGCGTCTGGCGCAGGCCGGCCAGCCGCTCTTTGCCGCAGGCGTTTCCCTCGGCGGCAATGCGCTGCTCAAATGGCTGGGCGAGACCGGGGCGGATGCGGGCGCTTGCCTGCGGGCTGCGGCCGCAGTGTCGGCGCCGCTCGATCTGATGGCGGCCGGCGCGGCGCTGGGGCAGGGCCTGAACCTGATTTACACGCGCATGTTCCTCGCCACGCTGCGCAGAAAAAGCCTGGACAAGCTCCAGCGCTTTCCCGGGCTGTTCGACCGCGAGCGCATGCTCGGCGCGCGCAACCTGCGCCAGTTCGACGACGTCGTCACGGCGCCGCTGCACGGCTACCGCGACACCGACGATTACTGGACGCGGGCGAGCAGCAAACCCGTGCTCGCCGGCGTGCGCCTGCCGACGCTGGTGCTGAACGCCAGGAACGACCCCTTCCTGCC
>JADGRR010000408.1 GCA_017880745.1 Burkholderiales bacterium | reverse complement strand
CCATCCCATGCATCGCCTGTTGCAGGGCGATGTCGGTAGCGGCAAGACCGTGGTTGCGGCGCTGGCGGCCCTGCGCGCGGTGGAAAACGGGCTGCAGGCGGCGGTGATGGCGCCCACCGAAATCCTGGCCGAGCAGCATTACCGCAAATTCTCCGAATGGCTCGTCCCGATGGGGGTGCAGCTCACCTGGCTTTCCGGCAGCCAGAAGAAGAAGGAGCGCGCCGCGGCTGCCGCAGACATAGCGTCGGGCGTGACGCGGGTAGCGGTGGGCACGCATGCGCTGTTCCAGGAAGGCATCGAGTTCCAGTCGCTGGGCTTGGCCATTGTCGACGAGCAGCACCGCTTCGGCGTGCGACAGCGCCTGGCGTTGCGCGCGAAGGGCGCCGCCGCAGGCGCGCGCAGCGCGGAGCCGCACCAGATGATGATGAGCGCCACGCCCATCCCGCGCACATTGTCGATGAGCTATTACGCCGATCTGGACGTATCGCTGATCGACGAACTGCCGCCGGGGCGAAAGCCGGTCATAACCAAGCTGATCGCGGCCGAGCGCCGCGACGAGGTGCTGGCGCGGGTGCGCGATGCGTGCCGCGCCGGACGCCAGGCCTACTGGGTATGCCCGCTGATCGAAGACAACAGCGTTACGGCGGAGGCGGCTGCGGGCGGCGCGTGCGCGCCGGCGCGGCGCCCCGGCCGCAGCCAGGCGGAGGCGCAGCAGCTGCAGACCGTGCTGGACACCCACGCGCGCCTCGCCGCTGAATTCGCGGATCTCAAGGTGGGTCTGGTGCATGGGCGGCTTGCCGGCCCGGACAAGGCCGCGGTGATGGTCGATTTCGCGGCAGGCAGAATCCATCTGCTGGTGGCGACCACGGTGATCGAGGTCGGCGTCGACGTGCCCAATGCCTCGCTGATGATCATCGAGCACGCCGAGCGCTTCGGCCTGGCGCAGCTGCACCAGTTGCGCGGCCGGGTGGGTCGGGGCGTGGCCGACAGCGCGTGTATCCTGCTGTATCAAAAGCCGCTGGGGGAGATCGCGCGCGCCCGGCTCAAGGTGGTGTACGAGTCGAGCGATGGTTTCGAGATCGCGCGCCAAGACCTGTTGTTGCGCGGGCCGGGCGAGTATCTGGGCGTGCGCCAGAGCGGCGCGCCGCTGCTCCGATTCGCCGACATCGAGCGCGATATCGATTTGCTCGAGGTGGCGCGCGATCTGGCGCCGCAAATGCTGCGCCAGCAGCCGGAGCTTGTGCGGCGGCACCTGGCGCGCTGGCTGGCGGGAAAAAGCGAATTGATGAAGGTCTGAAACGATGAACCTCGCCCGGATCAAGCAGCGGCTGACGCTCTACGAAAAGCTGATGCGGCTCGACAAGCCCATCGGCACCCTGCTGCTGCTGTGGCCGACCCTGTGGGCATTGTGGATTGCCGCTGGCGGCCGCCCGGGGTGGATGACGGTCTGGATCTTCTCCCTCGGCACGCTGTTGATGCGTTCGGCCGGCTGCGTCATGAACGACCTCGCCGACCGCAATTTCGACGCGCACGTCAAGCGCACCAAAGACCGTCCGCTCGCCGCCGCCCTGGTGAGCGTGAAAGAGGCGCTCTGGCTTGCCGCGGGCCTGACCCTCGCCGCATTCGGACTGGTGCTTGCTTTCAACTGGCTCACCATCGCGCTCTCCTTTGCCGCGCTCGCGCTTGCCGCTACCTATCCGTTCACCAAGCGTTTCCTGTCCGTGCCGCAGGCTTATCTGGGCGTGGCTTTCGGCTTCGGCATTCCGATGGCGTTTGCGGCGGTGTCCAACCACCTGCCGGCGCTTGCCTGGTGGCTGCTGCTGGCAAACGTTTTCTGGGCCATCGCCTACGACACCGAGTATGCGATGGTGGATCGCGACGACGATCTCAAGATCGGCATCAAGACCGCTGCCATCACCCTGGGACGCTTCGACGTCGCCGGGGTGATGCTGTGCTATGCCGCCATGCTCGCGGTGTTGGTGATGATCGGCATGCGCCTGCACTTCGGCGTGTATTACTATCTCGGCCTGGGCGCAGCCGGGCTGCTCATGCTGTATCACTACACGCTGATACGCGAGCGCCGGCGCGAAGGCTGCTTCAAGGCCTTCATGCACAACAACTGGGTCGGCGGGGTTATTTTCGCCGGCATCGCCGCGAATTACGCATGGCGTTAGCGGTTTTGTTTCCGGCTTGTCCGGGTTAGGAGTTCATCGATGGATCTGGGCCTTGCCGGGAAAGTGGTATTGATCACGGGCGGCAGCAAAGGCATCGGCTACGCCTGCGCCGAGGCCTTTGCCGCCGAAGGCGCGCGCGTGGCGCTGGTGTCGAGGAGCGAAGCCAACCTTACGGCGGCTGCCGCGCGCCTTGCAGCGCAGGGACGCAAGGTGTATTGGGTCAGCGCCGATCTCAGCCGGCGCGATGCCGGAGACCGGGTCGTGGCCGAGGTCGAGCGCGCGCTCGGCGCGCTCGACGTGCTGGTCAATTCGGCCGGCGCGGCCAGGCGCTATGCGCCGGAGGAGCTCGACGTCGCCGCCTGGCACGACGCGATGGACGCGAAATACTTTTCCTACGTGCACGCGATGCAGGCTGTGCTGCCCGGCATGCTCGCGCGCGCTCGCGGCGTCATCATCAATATCATCGGCATGGGCGGCAAGGTGGCGGGCCCGATACATTTGCCAGGCGGTGCCGCCAATGCGGCGCTGATGCTGGTTTCCGCCGGGCTCGCCAACGCCTATGGCAAGAAAGGAATACGCGTCAATGCGATCAATCCCGGCCTGACCCTGACCGGGCGCGTGGAAGAGGGCGTGGCGGCGGAATCGCGCCGCAGCGGCATCGCGCCGGCGGAACTGCTCGCCAGGGGGGCGGAGCGCATTCCGCTCGGCCGCTACGCCAAGCCCGAAGAAATCGCCAGTGTCGCGGTGTTCCTCGCATCGGGCCAGGCGAGCTACGTGACCGGCGCGATCTTGCCGATGGACGGCGGCGCGAATCCGGTGATTTAGAGCGGGAACACCGCCTTGGTGGGACCGAGCTTACTCGCGAGTTATGGGAGCGAGTTCGCGCGCGAATTGTGGGAGCGAGCTTACTCGCGAGTTGTGGGAGCGAGCTCGCTCGCGAATTCTTTCGTTCGCGAGTCCCCCAGAGAGATTTCCTCCGGGGCACAAGCTCGCTCCTACTTTACCAGCCCCATGCGCTTGGCCGTCGCCATGTAGTCCTTGGAGTGCTCGGCGACGAACGCGGGGACCTTGTCGTAGGGAATGTCGATCATCTCGAACCCGGCATCGGTCATTTTTTGCCGAAGTTCCGGATCCTTGTTCAGCCCATCCAGCATGTCGGATACTTTTTTGCGCATCTCGGGCGACGTCGATTTCGGCACCGCAAGGCCGCGGTAGGCGCCGTCCACCCACGCGAACCCCAACTCCTTGAACGTGGGCACGTCCGGAAATTGCGGAATGCGTTTATCTGAAGCGATCGCGAGCATGCGCACCTTGCTCTTTTGCTGGATCGCGAACACCGAATAAGACATGGCGCCGGAAACGTGGCCGCCGATCACTGCCGTCGTGAGGTCGCCCGTGCCCTTGAACGGCACATAGAGGGTCTTGATGCCGGCGAATGCGTTCAGTTTTTCGTGCGCGACG
>JADGRR010000407.1 GCA_017880745.1 Burkholderiales bacterium | reverse complement strand
GTCTGAGTCGGGCAGTGGTGACGGGGGCACCCCCTTTTAGATCGTCCGTGTCAGATCCTGTCAGGCAGCCTTTTCGTCGCGCAGCGCCCGCCGCAGGATTTTTCCGACGTTCGTCTTGGGCAGCTCGCTCCTGAACTCGATGTATTTGGGACATTTGTAGCCGGTCAGGTTTTGGTGGCAGTGCTCGCGCAGGTCCTTCTCCGACAGCTCGGGATCTTTCCTCACCACGAACAGCTTCACCGTCTCGCTCGAATGCTCGTCGCGCACGCCGACGGCGGCGCACTCGAGCACCCCCGGGTGCATCATGACCACGCCTTCGATCTCGTTCGGGTAGACGTTGAAGCCGGACACCAGGATCATGTCCTTCTTGCGGTCGACGATGCGCGTGTGGCCCTTCTCGTCCATGATGCCGATGTCGCCGCTGCGAAAGTACCCGTCCGCAGTCATGACCTTGGCCGTCTCCTCCGGACGCTGCCAGTAGCCGGCCATGACCTGCGGCCCGCGGATGCAGATCTCCCCCGCCTCACCCAGCGGCAGTTCGTTGCCGGCATCGTCGCGGATCGAAATTTCGGTGGATGGCACGGGCAGGCCGATCGAGCCGGAGAATTCCTTCGCATCCGGCGGGTTGGTGGTGGCGACTGGCGAGGTCTCGGTCAGGCCGTAGCCTTCGGTCAGGGTCACGCCGGTTATCTTTTTCCACTTCTCCGCCACCGCCTGTTGCACCGCCATGCCGCCGCCGTTGGAAATGCGCAACGCGCTGAAGTCGAGCTTGTCGAAATTCGGATCGTTCATCAGGCCGTTGAACAGGGTGTTGACTCCGGTGATGGTGGTGTACTTGTGCTTGGCGAGCTCCTTGACGAAACCCGGCATATCGCGCGGATTCACGATCAGCACGTTCTTGCCGCCGATCTTGAGCATCATCAGGCAATTCACCGTCAGCGAAAAAATGTGGTACAGGGGCAGCGCGGTGATGATGATGTAGTTCCTGCGGTCGTCTTCGGTCAGGAACGGGTCGAGCCAGGCTTCGACCTGGGTGAGATTGGCGGTAATGTTGCGGTTCAGCAGCATTGCGCCCTTGGACACGCCGGTGGTCCCGCCGGTGTACTGCAGGAAGGCGACGTCCTCGGGTTCGATCTCCACCCGCGTGAGCGTCATGCCCGAACCGGCGGCGAGCACGTGGTTAAAGCGTATGACGTGGTCGAGTTCGAACGCCGGCACCATTTTCTTCACGTTGCGCACCACGAAATTGACCAGCGCCCCCTTCACCCCGCCCAGCAGGTCGCCCATCGCGGCGACCACGACGTGTTTCACCGGCGTTTTCGCTACCACCTGCTCCAGGGTATGGGCGAAGTTCTCCAGAATTACGATCGCCTTCGCGCCCGAATCGTTGAGCTGGTGCTCGAGTTCGCGCGGCGTATACAGCGGGTTGACGTTCACCACCACCATGCCTGCGCGCAGGATGCCGAACAGCGCCACCGGATACTGCAGCACGTTGGGCATCATCAGCGCCACGCGCTCGCCCTTCTGCAGGCCCTGCGCCTGCAGCCATGCGCCGAAGGCTTTCGACAGGCGATCGATATCGCCAAAGGTGAGTTCCTTGCCCATGCAATGGTAGGCGGGGCGGTCGCGGAAGCTCGCGACGCTCTCCTCGAACAGGTCGCGGATCGACCGGTACTTGTTCGGATCGATGTCGGCGGGCACGCCGGCGGGATAGTGCTTGAGCCAGATTCTTTCCATGCGGATGTTCTCCCCGGGAGCGCGTTCAGATATGGGTCGCCGATGCGCGACAGGCGCCATCATAAACCGCGCCGGGCGAATGCGCCGGCGAGCACGAGCAGGATCGCCCACTCGCGCGCGATGGGTTTGTCGTTCGGGTTCATCGCAGCCTGAGGACGAGCGGCGCCAGCGCCCCCGCCGCTCCCAGGCTAAGATAGGCCAGCATCCACGCGGCCGGATTGGCATTGCCTCCGGCCGCATCCAGCACCGCGCCGAAGGCGAGCGGCGCGATGAAGCCGGCGCCGAAACCAAGCATGGAGTGCAACGCCATGCTGGCGCCGCGCATGGTTCGATCGGAGTTCACCACCATGCCCGCAGTCAGCGCCGAGGAATCGCCCATGTGCAGAATGAGCATGACGAAGGAGAGTCCGGCGATGGCGTACCAGGGCAGGTCCGAGAACACGCCGAACAGGCCGGTGAACAGTCCGGAGCAGAGCATGACCACGGGTACGACGCGATTGCGCCCGTAGCGCATGGCAAGCTCGTTGCCGAGCACGCTCGAACCCGGTCCGAACAGATTGGCAGTGGCCGCGATCAGCACCGGGCTCCACGGCCAGGGGCCACCGCCCGACAGGCTCTGGCTGAACACGAAAAACGCCACCATCCAGGAACGCGATCCGAACAACTCCCAGCAATGCACCGCATAGCCAAGAATGTAGCCGCGCGCCGCGCGATTGGCGAGCACCGGCCGCAAATCGAACAGTGCCGCGCGGACGGCGGCAGGCGGGCGGCGCGGCGGCAGGCCGAGCGTGATCATCAGGCCCGCGGCGAGCGGGCCGAGCGCGCACAAGGCAAAGGCCCAGCGCCAGCCCAGCGTCGCGGCGATCGCGCCCGCAAGCAGGATGGAGAAACCGGCGCCGAAGCCGAATACCGCCGTATAGAAAGACACGGCGCGGCTGTGCGCGCGGTCGCCGAGATTGTCGGTGAGCGCCTTGAGGCCCGGCATATAGGTGCCGGCGATGCCGGCGCCAGTGAGCCCCTGGAACAGGGAAGCCGACCATACGCCTTGCGCGAACACGGCAAAGCCCAGACCGCCGAGGGCGCACAACAGGCTCGAGAAAAAATACACGCGGCGCGCGTCGATGCGGTCGGTGAGCCCGGCGAGCACCGGCACCGCCGCCATGTAGCCGGCGAAGAACATGCCGGAGACCAGGCCGGCGGCCGAGTTGCTCGCGCCCCATTCGCGTTGCAGCTGCGGCAGCAGCGTCGGATAGATCGCGTAGCACAACATGCTCGCCACATGCGCTGCGCAGACCCAGGCGATGAGGCCGGGCGTGGTGCCGGTTATCCTGTTAATTCTCAAGCAGCGTCCCTGTAAGCGACAAGGCGGGTCGCGCCCCGGCTGTCAGGCTGCCCCCGACATTCGCAGGCGGACCTGACCCGCCCGCCAGGGCGGAACCCGGCTCACTTGTGCTTGAACTTCGGCTTGCGCTTCTCGACGAAGGCGGCCATGCCTTCCTTCTGGTCTTCAGTGGCGAACAGCGAATGGAATGTGCGCCGCTCGAACAGCACGCCCTCGTTGAGCGTGGTTTCGTAGGCGCGGTTGACCGATTCCTTGGCTGCCATCACGATCGGCAGCGAGTACTCGCAGATCTGGTTCGCGGCTGCCATCGCTTCGTCGAGCAGCTTGTCCGCCGGCACCACGCGCGATACCAGGCCGGCGCGTTCGGCTTCAGCGGCGTCCATCATGCGCGCAGTAAGCACCAGATCCATGGCCTTGGCTTTGGACACAGCCCGCGGCAGGCGCTGCGTGCCGCCAGCGCCGGGGATGATGCCGAGCTTGATTTCGGGCTGGCCGAATTTCGCCGTCTCGGCGGCGATGGTGAAATCGCACATCATCGAAAGCTCGCAGCCGCCGCCGAGCGCATAGCCCGCCACCGC
>JADGRR010000406.1 GCA_017880745.1 Burkholderiales bacterium | reverse complement strand
GTAGAGCCGCGTCGGGTTGTCGACGAGCAGCTTGGCGCGCAGCGTCTCATCGCGCGCGAATCGCGGAATCAAATCGACGAGGCCCCCGTCGTCCGGCATCTCGCGAACGTTCGGGTGCGGCCAATCGGTGCCCCACAGGACGCGGTCCGGCGCGGCGGCCACGAGCGCGGCAGCGAACGGCAGGGCGTCGGCGAAATCGCCGAGCGCCGTCGACACGCGCTCGGCTCCGCTTACCTTGACCCAGGCGAGGCCGTTCTCCAGCAGGCCGAGCAACCGCTTGAAAGGCGCTTGTGCGAGCCCCTCGCCTGCCGCTACGCGGCCCATGTGATCGATCACGAAGGGAAGCTCGAGCGCGCGCAGGAAGCCCTCGTGCTCGACGAGGTCTTCCGCGTCCAGGTGCAGCACCAGATGCCAGCCCATGGGAGCGATGCGCCGCGCCATCCGCTGCACCGTCGCGGGATCGGGGGCGCCCCCCAGGTGGCGCACGAAGTTGAAGCGCACGGCGCGAACCCCGCCCCCATGGAGGGCCTCGAGCTCGGTGTCGGAGATCGCGGTGTCGACCATCGCCACGCCGCGAAGATTGGCGGGATCCCGCGAGATCGCGTCGAGCATGGCGCTGTTGTCGGCGCCGTGAACGCTCGCCTGCACGAGAACCGCGCGGGAAATTCCCAGGTGACGATGCAGGGCTGCGAGCTTTTCCGCCGGCGCGTCGGGCGGCGTATAGCGGCGGTTGGCCGCGTAGGGAAAGCGCGCCGCCGGTCCGAAGACGTGGCAGTGCGCATCGCACGCGCCCTGCGGCAGGACGAACTGCGGCTTCTTCGGGCTGGGATGCGGCGGTGCGATGGTCTTGATTGACGCGGGACTCATTGCCGTTCGATTCCCGCCCTGGAGATCACCTCGCTCCAGCGCCGAATCTCGTTGGCGAGCAACTCGCGCGCCTCCCCCGGTGTTCCGCCACGGGCCTCCACGCCGAGCTCGGCCAGGCGCGCCCTCACGTCGGGCGAGGCGAGCGCGGCGTTGATCTCCTTGTTGAGGCGCGCTACGATCTCGCTCGGCGTGCGCGCGGGCGCGGCGAGCGCGTTCCACGACGCGACGTTGAAGTCCGCGATACCGCTCTCCGCGACGGTCGGCACCTCGGGCATGGACTCGCGGCGCTTCGGACCCATCACCGCGAGGACCCGCACCGTCTTGCCGGAGACCTGCGGCATGACCGGCCCGAGGATCTCGACCGCCGCATCGACGGATCCTCCGAGCAACGCGGACACCAGGGCGGGCGTGCCTCCGAAGGGCACCACCTGCACGTCGATTCCCGCGCGGGTCTTGAAGAGCTCGCCCGCAAGGTTCTGCGTGCTGCCGATGTTGATGGTCCCGATGTTGAGCTTGCCGGGTTCGTCCCTCGCGAACGACAAGAGCTCGCGCAACGACTTGAACCGCGAGTCGGCGCGCGCGATCACCGCCAGGTCGAAGAAGCCGAGCGTCGAGATCGGCGCCAGGTCCTTCACCGTATTGAACGGCAGCGACTTGAAGAGGCCCACGCTCACCGCATTGCCGTTGGACATGAGAAGCAGCGTGTAGCCATCGGGCTCCGCCTTTGCGACCGCCTGGGTGGCGATCACGCCGCCGGCGCTGGGCCGGTTCTCGATCACCATCGGTTGCCCGAGCGCTTCGCCCATCTTCCGCGCCACGGTGCGCACCGTGAAATCGGCAATGCCTCCAGCGCCGAAGGGGACGATGATGCGGATCGGTCTCGAGGGGTAGGCGTCGGCGAACGCGGCCGGTGCGTTCAGCGCCACAACGAGGAACATTGCCGCTCGCAGCATTGGTACGGCTCTCCACTCTGGTAAAATCGCCCTGCCCTCGATAGGGTCGTTAGCTCAGCGGTAGAGCACTGCCTTCACACGGCAGGGGCCACTGGTTCGATCCCAGTACGACCCACCATTAAATTGAGAGTTTAAGCATATCGTCCGGATTTATACGGACGTTTTTACGGACTCTCGCACCACCTTCAGGCCAGAGTCGCACTCCGCCCATAACGCACACATGCAGGCGGGGAAAGTAAAGGACAGACCGGCACGCCAGCAATATTCAGGGAAGAAAAATGATGAGTAAAGCCATTCTGATGGTGCTATTGGCAGTTCTGAGCAGCAATGCGACTGCGCAGTGGGTCGAGGTTGGGAGCAATCGGGAGCAAACCGTCTATGCCGACCTCACCATCGTGCACAAGGAAAGCAACATGGTGCAGATGTGGGATCTGTTTAATTTCACATCAGGCCAGGTCATGACGCTTGGGAAACAGTATCTGTCTCAAATGTCACTACACGAATACGATTGCGCGGCAAAGCGGGTGCGTATGCTCAATTACTCTCAGCATTCCGAACATATGGCTGAAGGTGAAGAAATGTATCGTGACGTTCGTCCTGGCACCTGGCAATCGGTCCTGCCTGCCTCCCCAATCGAACTATTGTGGAAGATCGCTTGCAGAAAGCAGTGATGGACTACCAGCGGCTTGACGATGGATCACAGTAATTTGCAGATCGTTACGCAGTAATCGCTAGGAATTGACCGGCGAGGGCAAATCGTTGACTAGCTTGCTGTCCGGTTTGGCGGGGCGCATGGGCGGAATTCGCTGTTCGTCGCAGGAAACTACGAGCACCTTTAGCCGCGCACGTTTTCCACCCCAGTTTGCCAAGGCATCAAGAACACCCCTGGATACTATGCTCAAAGAGAGAATTTCATAAATCGTTGGGCGCAAACAGACTGCGACGACCCCCCCTCGAAATCGCGCTCCGTGCAGAGCATACCGGCCCAGGCGGCATTGGTCGAGTTTTCACGCCGGCACCGACGCTCGGGCGCGTCGCGGCTAACGTACCGGGCACTAGGGCATCCCCAGCTCCAGTTCGCGGACATCTTCGATCTTTTCCAACTCCCCATGCAATCGAAGATTTGCCGGGCGCGCCCCGGTGCGTAGCTCGTCGTCAGCAGCTCGAACTTGTTCCACAGTTGTCCGGTGCTCAACGGCTGCTGCGGCATGCCGGGGAAGTACTGCGCGTCCTGCACGATTTCGCGCCCGTTCTTCAGGCGCACCGTTACGCGGCTGGCGAGCTTGTTGTCCCACGGGCCGTCGGCATAAAGCTCGAGGCTCACCCGGCGGCACAGCGCGCGGATTGCGGGATTGCTGAGCGACGCGTCACAAAAAACCTGCGGGTCGCGCGGATCGCGATAAAACGCGAGCGCAACGCTGAACGGCGCGCTGTATTGCGCCATGGCCAGGTCCTGCGGATCGGTAATCGCGTGATGGCTGACGAGCTTTTCGCTGCCGGCGACGCGGATCGACTCGATGTCGTCACCGGTGATGCCGTGCGCCGCCTTGATCTCGAGCGCCGCGGTGACCGCGACGTGCGCAGTGCTGTGGCACGCATAGCATTTGAGCGTGGTCGTCAGCGTGCACCACACGCTCCCGAGATCGGCCGTCAGGCGCGACACGTCCGCATCGCGGCAGAACGTGTTGAGAAAACCGAACCGGCCTTCCAGCACGGCGGGCGGACCGCCGAAACCGTCGAGCGCGAGTTCGGCCGCGAGGACCGCGCTTTCGCTTGCGCGCCCCTGATGCAGCCGCTTGACCATGCCGCCGCCCGAATTGGAAAACTCGAGCAGGCC
>JADGRR010000405.1 GCA_017880745.1 Burkholderiales bacterium | reverse complement strand
AGCGAGGGCAGGTCGGGGTTGTCGTTGCGATAGGCGTTGTCGAGCTTGTTGTAGAGCGCCGCCCAGTTGCGCTGCCCGCCCTTCTTGACCAACGCCTGCAGCTTCTCCGTGTTGGCGTATTTCTCATGGAATTGCTTGAGATAATGCGCCGGCGCGTAGAGGCCGAACCACACGTACGATTCGAGTCCCGGGTAGCCCTGCTCTACCGAGGTCGGAATTTCAGGCGTCGCCGCAAAGCGCTTTTCGCTTAACAGCGCGAGCGCTTTGAGCTTGCCTGCTTTGACCTGCACGCTGGTCGTCGCAGTCGACAGAAATGCGGCCTGCACTTCGCCGGTGAACAGCGCGTTGAGCGAATAGCCGGTCCCTTTGTACGGAACGTGCACGAGTTTCGCACCAGTCGCCTGCGCGAACAATTCGCCGGTGAGATGGCTGCTGGTGCCGACTGCCGCCGACGAATAATGCACGCCGTCGGGCCGCGCTTTGACGTAGGCGACGAAGTCTTTCAGGTTGTTGGCCGGCACCGCCGGCGTCACCACCAGCACAAGGCCGGAATTGGTCAGCAGCGAAATGGGCGCAAAATCGCGCACCGGATCGAACGGTACGTTTTTAAACAGGAGCGGCGCGCTGACCTGCGTGCTGATGCCGCTCACGTACAGCGTGTGGCCATCGGGCGCGGATCTCGCGACCATCTCGGCTGCAATGATTCCGCCGGCGCCGGATCGATTGTCGACCACCACCTGGTAAGCCCAGCGCTCGCCGAGCTTTTGCGCGATGAAGCGTGCCGTCAGATCGGCGGTGCTGCCGACCGATCCCGAAACCATCCGCACCGGCCGCTGCGGATAAGCAGTGTCGGCCGCGCGGGCAACTCCGGCGAGCAAGAATGCCGCGGCCAGCGCGGTGCATGCGGCGAGACGCACGGTCATTTGGCGCGCTTGCGTATGCGCATCTGCTGCGGCATCGGCGTGAGGGGCAGCACCGCGCCGTGCTGCGCGGGCGTGCGCGCGACGTTCATGACCATCGCGAGCATCGTGTAATAACCGACCACGCCGAGCAGATCGATGACGCCCGCTTCGCCAAACTGCGCTTTCGCGCGCGCGTAAGTTGCGTCGCTCACGCTCTTGTTGGCGAACAGCTCGGTGAAAAAATCGTAAACCACCGCCTCGTCCCCGGCCATTTTTTCGGGACGTCGGCCTTCCGCGATCGCGTCGATGATGGATTGTTTCACGCCGAACTTGCGGCCCCAGCGGCAGTGCGCCTCCCATTCGTATTGCTGCGTCCAGTGCCGCGCCGCCATCACCGCCGCCATTTCATTGATGCGCAGTTCGAGCTTGCATTTGAAGCGAACGTACGCGCCGACCTGATCGAGCGGGCGCATGAGCCCCGGGCTGCGCAGGATGGGCTGGTACGAACCGGTGAGAAAGCCGCGCGGACCGGCGATCATCGCGTCGGCCGCCGCTTTCTGCGCGGCTGTCATTTTCGCGCGCTTAAGCGGCGGCATGCGGTCCGGCAGCACCGTGTAACGCATCTCCTGGCCCGCGCGCGCGGTCGACGTTTTTTTTGCTCCTACCATGCTGTCTCCCCTTTTGTCTTAACGTTGATTACTTCACTGCGGCTTGATGCCCGCATCCCTCACGACTTTCGACCACTTCGCAAGTTCCGACTGCATGAATGCGCCGAATTCTTCGGGTGTGGCGCTCGGCGTCGCATCGGCGCCGTTCTCGACGAATCGCTTGCGCACAAGCGGATCCTGCAACGCCTGCAGCACGGCCGCATGTAGCTGCATGACGATCGCGCGCGGCGTGCCTGCCGCAGCGAGCAGCCCCGACCAATTGTAAGCCTCGTAACCCGGCACGCCGGACTCGGCTATGGTCGGGATTTCCGGTGCGCCGCCCGTGCGCTGCAGGCTCGTCACGCCGTAAGCGCGCAGCCGCCCGCTCCTGATCTGCGGCAATGCACTCAGCGTGCTCCCCATCATCAGCGGCACATGGCCGGCCACGACGTCGACGAGCGCGGGGCCTACGCCTTTGTACGGAACATTGATCATCTTCAACCCGCTCATGCTGAGGAAATACTCCATTGCAAGGTGGGAGCTGCCGCCATAGCTGCCGGAAGCCACCTGCAGTTCGCCCGGCCGCGCCCGCGCCAGCGCCATGACGTCGCGCAGCGTTTTAGCCGGCAGCGCAGGATGCGAGACCAGCACGTTCGACAGCGTGACCGTCAGCGCAATCGGCGCGAAGTCCTTTTGCAAATCGTAGGCCATAGTCTTCACCAGCGCGGCGTCGGTCACCTGCGATGCGATCGCGGCGAGCAAAGTGTAACCGTCGGGAACGGCCCGCGCGGCCGCAATCGCGCCGATGCTGCCGCCAGCACCCCCGCGGTTGTCGATCACGATCGGCTGCCCGATGATTTCGGCGAGCCTGGGCGCCAGGATGCGCGCGACGTTGTCGCCGCCGCCGCCCGGCGGGGTCGGCACGATGAGGCGCACCGGGCGTTCCGGAAAGGCCGCCGCGCCGGCAATTCCGCAATGCACGCAGGCGCCCAGCACGAGCGTCAGGGCCATCGCATGGCCTGCCTTCATGCCCCTCCCCGCTGCGCGCCCAACGTTCGCATGACCCGATTCTACCTGCGGACCACGGTTGCGCGCTCCCGTCTCGTCATGCCGGCGCTTTTTCCTGCACAATGCGGCATGCGTTGCGCGGGCCGCCGCGACAACGAGATACGTCAATCCAAATGGGGGGCCGCAATGACCAGCAAGCTGCACGACAAGGGGCTCGCGATGCGCAAGGAAGTGCTCGGCGCCGCGCACGTCGAGAAAACGCTCGCAAACGTCGACAAGTACACGCAACCACTGCAGGAAATCGTCAACGAATACGTGTGGGGCGCGGTCTGGGCGCGCCCGGGATTGAAGCCGCGCGATCGCAGTATGATCACGATCTCTATGCTGACCGCGCTCAATCGCCCGCAGGAACTGAAAACGCACATCCGCGCGGCGCTCACCAACGGCGTCACCAAAGAAGAAATCTCGGAAATCCTGCTGCATGCGAATGTGTACTGCGGCGCGCCCGCGGCGGTCGATGCGTTTCGCATGATGCGCGAAGTCTTCGACGCCACCGCCTGAGCCGGAAGACACGCTCATGGACAATCCATTGCTCGAAGCAGCCGAGCTCGCGCGCGGCCGCGAAATCCGCCGCCAGGTGCTGGGCGACAAGCACGTTTCAAGTTCGCATGCGGTCGATGCACTATCGCAGCCGAAGACTCAGCTCTCGGAATACGTGTGGAGCAAAATCTGGGCGCGGCCGGGACTATCGTTGAAGCAGCGCAGCATCGCCAACCTCGCGATGCTGACTGCATTGAACCGCCCACACGAACTGAAGCTGCACGTGCGCGGCGCGCTGAACAACGGCCTCACCCGGGAAGAAATCTCGGAAGTGCTGCTGCAGACTGGCGTTTACTGCGGACTGCCCGCCGCGGTCGAGAGTTTCCGCATCATGCAGGAGGTGTTCAGGGAGCGCGGCGGCTGAGCAGGTCCGCCCGTTCGATAGCAGGAATTTTCACCAGCATTTGGTAACCGTGAAAAACGGATGGAAAATAGGCGGGTATGACAATCGGGTAGCGTGAACAGGACGGCGCTTCATTGTGAGGCACCGCCGCAACAGCTTATTGC
>JADGRR010000404.1 GCA_017880745.1 Burkholderiales bacterium | reverse complement strand
CGATGATGGCGCTTTTTTCCACTACGCCGACGGCGAAACCGGCAAGGTCGTACTCGCCCGCCGGGTACATGCCGGGCATTTCCGCCGTCTCGCCGCCGATCAGCGCACAGCCCGCCAGTTCGCAGCCGCGCGCGACACCCTTGATCACATTGGTGGCGGTGGCGACATCGAGCTTGCCGCAGGCGAAGTAGTCGAGGAAGAACAGCGGCTCGGCACCCTGCACCAGCACGTCGTTGACACTCATCGCGACCAGGTCGGTGCCGACCGTGTCGTGGCGGTTCAGCTGAAACGCGAGTTTCAGCTTGGTGCCGACGCCGTCAGTGCCGGCGACCAATACCGGCTCGCGGTATTTTTTCGAAATTTCGACCAGCGCGCCAAAACCGCCGATGCCAGCCAGCACCTCCGGCCGCATGGTGCGCCTGGCGTAGGGCTTGATCGCCTCGACCAGGGCGTCGCCGGCGTCGATATCGACGCCGGCATCGCGGTAGGACAAGGATTCGTTGGGGGGAGTGTTCAAGATTTGTATGTTTGGCGGGATACGGCTACAGTTTTGGGTTTTGCAGTGCGAAGTCTACTCGAAATGACGCCCAAAATCCTGGCCGAGCCGAACAACCTGTGGTGGTTTGTCCCCGCTGCGGTGGTCATTGCGCTGCTCTATTTCCTGAGCCCGATCCTGGCGCCTTTCCTGTTTGCCGCCATCCTCGCCTACATCAGCAATCCGCTGGTGACCTGGCTCGGGCGCCACCGGGTGCCGCGCGCCCTGGGCGCGGCGCTGGTCATGCTGCTCCTCGGCGGATTGTTCGTGGTGCTGGTCCTGATCCTGCTGCCGCTGTTCATCAAGGAGGTGCGCCTGCTGACGGAGCGGCTGCCGGGTTTCCTGGCGCACCTCAACGACCATCTGGTGCCCTGGATCAAGGCCAAGTTCGGGGTGGAGCCGCAATTCGATCTCGCCGCGCTGACCAAGCTCATCGGCGACAACCTGCAGGGCGCAGACGGCCTGGGGATGAAACTGCTCGCCTCGCTCAGGATCGGCGGACTCGCCGTGCTGGGCTTCGTCGTCACCCTGCTGCTGGTGCCGGTGGTGCTGTTCTACCTGCTGCGCGACTGGAGCGGGCTGCTGGCGCAGATCGAGGAATTGCTGCCGCGGCGCTGGCACCCGCAGCTTACCGGCGTCGCCAGGGAGATCGATGCCGTGCTGGCCGAATTCCTGCGCGGGCAGATCGCGGTGATGGTTCTGATGAGCGTGCTCTACGTCTCTGGCCTGTGGCTGGCCGGACTGGAATTCGCCCTGCCCATAGGCATCATCACCGGCATGCTGGTATTCGTGCCCTACGTCGGCATGCTTACCGGGTTGGCGCTCGCGACCGTGGTTGCCCTGATGCAGTCTCCCGGCGTAAGCGGCGCCGTCCCGGTATGGATCGTGTTCGGCATCTGCCAGGCGCTGGAAGGCACGCTGGTGACGCCGCTTCTGGTGGGCAAGCGCATCGGCCTGCATCCGGTGGCGGTAATATTCGCCCTGCTCGCCTTCGGCCAGATCTTCGGCTTCTTCGGCGTGTTGCTGGCGCTGCCTGCGAGCGCGGCGCTGCTGGTGGGTCTGCGCCATCTGGGCGGCCAGTATCGCAACAGCAGCCTGTACAAAAAATGATGCGGCAACTGCTGTTGCAACTGGCGCCGCCGCCGGCACCGACGCTGGACAACTTTGTTCCCGGCCGCAACGGCGCGGCGCTGCAGGCGCTGCGCGATATCGCGCGCGGCGCGGGCGCGGAACGCTTCGTCTACCTTTGGGGCGAGCCGGGCAGCGGCCGCTCGCACCTGCTGCGCGGCCTCGCCCAGGCCGCGGACGCCGGCAAGGGGCTGTATCTGTGCGGCACACCGGGCGGGAGCGTGGCGGCGGACAATAGAATCGCCGTCGACGATGGGATCGCCGTCGACGATGTGATCGGCGTCGACAATGTGCAGGATCTGCCGGCAGGCGCTCAGATCGAACTGTTCGACCTGTACAATCGCGTGCGCGCAGCCGGCGGTGCGCTCGTTGCCAGCGGCAATGCCGCACCGGCGCAACTCGCGCTGCGCGAGGATCTGCGCAGCCGCCTCGCCTGGGGCCTCGCGTTCGAGCTGCACCCCTTGTCGGACGCGGAAAAGGCCGCGGCGCTGCGCGAGCATGCCCGCAGGCGCGCGCTCGCTCTCCCCGAGGATGTCGTCGCCTATCTGCTAAGGCATACGCGGCGCGACATGACGAGCCTGATCGCCGTCCTCGATGCGCTCGATCGCTACTCGCTCGAGCAAAAACGCCCGGTCACGCTGCCATTGGTCCGGGATGCCCTCGAATCGATGAAAGACAAACCACATGCGGCGTCTTAAGTACTGTCGTACTGTCGCACGCCACCAGCGGACTTGCGCGCTGCGCGCGCCAACCGTGTTTTTTTGTGCGGATGAAAAGCGCATCCGCACAAAAAACACGGTTATGGTTAACACCAAACGCGTCGCGGGGGTTATACAAGATCGCCAATTGTGCACGGATGTGCGTTTCATCCGTGCACAATTGGCGATCCGCGCGGACGGTTTTTCGTCCGCGCAAAATCGACCGTAAAGGAATTGCATTGGAACTGGTTCTATTTGACCTCGACAACACCCTGCTCGACGGCGACAGCGACTACGAATGGGCGCAGTTCCTGATCGAACAGGGCGTGCTCGAGCGCAAGAGCTACGAGCATCGCAACCAGGAATTTTTCGAACAGTACAAGGCCGGCCGGCTCGACATCTACGCCTTCCTCGACTTCCAGCTCGCGCCGCTGGCGCAATACCCGCGCGCGCAGCTCGACGCATGGCATGCGCAGTTCATGACGCTGAAAATACTGCCGATCATCACCGCCGAATCGCGCCGGCTGGTCATGCGGAATATACGGGAGGGGCATTTGTGCGCCATTGTCACCGCCACCAACTCCTTCGTCACCGCGCCGATCGCGCGCGAGTTCGGCGTGGCGCACCTCGTCGCCACCGAGCCGGAGGAGTCCGAAGGCAGATTTACCGGCAAGGTGAGCGGCACGCCCTGCTTTCGCGAAGGCAAGGTCACCCGGGTCGAACAGTGGCTCGCCGCGCAGGGCAGGCGCTGGAACGATTTTTCGGAAAGCCGGTTCTACAGCGATTCCCACAACGATCTGCCGCTGCTGGAGCGGGTCTCGCACCCGATCGCGGTCCGTCCCGATCCCTCGCTCGAGCAGACGGCGCTGTCGCGCGGCTGGGATGTCATTGCGCTCGACTAGGCCCGCGCCGGTCGCCCCACATAAGGCGCCAGGGACAGCCCGCCTCGGCGTCCGCCCGGATTTGGGTTATCATCCGGCCCGCAGCGGCCTTGCGTCCGTTTGCCCGCCCCGAGGCGGTCTGGAGGCCTTTTGTCCATACAAGCTCGAGCTCGCCGGCGGGTCCAACCCTAAATTGTTCATTCCCGCACTTTGATCAAGAGATTCATTCGCCGCATGTTCAAGATGGGCGCCGAACCGGCGCCCAAGGTGTACGGGCGCGACAAGCACGGCATCGTTCGCAGTTCCATCAGCCACGGCGCGCTCAAGGTGTGCGAGATTCTGCGCTCGCACAACTACTCCGCCTACATCGTCGGCGGCGCGGTGCGCGACCTGCTGCTCGGTGTCGTTCCGAAAGACTTCGACG
>JADGRR010000403.1 GCA_017880745.1 Burkholderiales bacterium | reverse complement strand
CTGATCGCCGATATGCTGGGCGTGCGCCGCGAAAGCATCACCGAGGCTGCTGGAAAGCTGCAAAAGGCGGGACTGATCCATTACGGCCGCGGCCACATTGCCGTACTCGATCGCCCCCGACTGGAAGCACAGGTTTGCGAATGCTATGCGGTGGTCAAACGCGAGTATGACCGTTTGCTCCCCGAATATTGGCAAGCCGAAGTCGCTTGTTAGAACGCCCGGCAGAACTGCCATTAAGTGGCTGATATCACTTCGCCAGCCGCTTGCGGATCGCCTGTAGTTCGCGTTGACGCGCGCGGTCCGACCTGGGGTAGGACATGCGCAGCCCTTTCAGCGCATCGAGAATGATCTGGGCGATGATCAGGTGGGCATTCTGCTTGTCGTCAGCCGGCACGGCATACCACGGAGAGTGCATAGTGCTCGTTGCGCCGAGACAGGCCTCATAAGCCTCGTGGTATTGCTTCCAGAATTTCCTCTGCTCGATGTCGGCCATGCTGGCCTTCCAGTTCTTGTCCGGCTCATCAATGCGGCGTAGAAGGCGGCGTCGTTGCTCCTCCTTCGACAGATGCAGGAAAAACTTGATGATCCGGGTTCCACTGCGGTGCAGATGGTGTTCCAGATCAGTAATTGACCGGTAGCGTTGCTGCCAGAAGTCTTTCGCCGCCAACGCCTCGCGCGGCAGCCCTTCGCTGCGGAGAATCTCCGGCTGCACGCGTACGATCAGCACCTCTTCGTAGTAGGAGCGGTTGAAAATGCCAATTTGTCCCCGCTCAGGCAAACAGCGGCTGGTGCGCCAGAGGAAATCATGCGCCAGTTCCGCAGTGCTCGGGTGCTTGAAGCTGTACACCTGACAGCCCTGCGGATTCACGCCGGACATCACGTGCTTGATGGCGCTGTCCTTGCCGGCCGCGTCCATGGCCTGAAAAATCAGCAGCAGGGAATGGTCGTTGTTGGCGTACAGCAAGCTCTGCTGCACCGCCAGTTCGGCGATTTGCTCCTCGATCAGCGTGCGGTAGTGCTTGCGCGATTTGTACAGGGGCTTGACCATCGTCGGGCGCCTTGCGAACTCGACTGCTTTGCCTTCCAAAACGCGGTAATCGCCGCAATCAATTTTCATCTTCGTACCTCCTGTAGCGCTCACGCTATTCTGGACATGGTGGATGCCGCCTTGGGAACGCGCCAGTTGATCATCGCCACCTTCACCGCATCGTTCACGACCAGGCACGAGACCATGGCGTAGGCGAAAATCGCGAGCGTCTGCCACCAAGGCAAGGGCATGAGTCCGGGAAGGCCCACGAAAGTCAGCACGGTGCCGGCGAGTGTTTCCGCCACGACCGCCGCCACAACCGCCTTGCTCGGCATCGTCGCCCCAAACCAGCGGCGCTCGCGCGCGGAAACGATGGAGAACGCGGCAAAGTAGAGCAGCGTCAGGAAACTGAAGGTGTAGAGGGCATCGTCGCTCGCCGCCAATTCCCAACGTGACCAGCCGATCCACAAGGCGAGGAGCGCCTCTGCGACCATCATTGCGCCCAGCACCACGGAGACGGTGATGAGGTGCCCGATGTTCCACGTCTCCGGTTTCCTGGACGGCCGAACGCGGTCGGTGGCGAGCGAGATCTTGGCGAAGTCCGTGATGAACACCAGCAGCAACATCGCAAAGGCGGACATGACGAACCTGCCGGTCACCACGAATGCGATGGCCACGAAGGCCGTCTTCAGGATCGTCCGGCTGATCTTGTTGATGATGTAGGTCAGGATGCGCTGGTAGATCGTCCGCCCCTGCTCGACCAGCGCCACGATATTCGCCAGCCCAGGTTCGGTCAGGACGACACTCGCGGCGCCCTTGGCCACGTCGGTCGCGGTGCTCACGGCGATGCCCACTTCGGCCTGGCGCAGCGCGGGCGCATCGTTGACGCCGTCGCCCGTCATGCCAGTCACATGCCCCGCGGCCTGCAGGTGCTGTACCACGATATATTTGTCCTCCGGATAGACTTCGGCCAGCCCATCGGCACCCGCCAACAGGTCAACCGCGTCATTGCCGGCCGCAACGCCCGCAGCCTTCAGGTCGGCCATGCGCCGGATGTTGGGCAGCCCGACCTCGCGCGCGATTTCACTGGCGACCGCCAGCGCGTCGCCGGTGAGCAGCTTCACCGGAACGCCAAGGTCGTGGAGTGCGGCAATCAGTTGTTTGGCGTCCGGTCGGGGCGGATCGTATAAGGTCACCATTCCGACCAGGGCGAGCGCGCCCGTCTCGGGCCCGCGCGCCACCGCCAGCGTCCGATATCCCTTCAGTGCCGATGCGCTGACCCGCGCTTCCAGCGCCTCGATCGCCGGGGGCTGTAGTCCGCACGCTTCGGCGACGGTTTCCACGGCGCCCTTCATCACCCGCAGCCGCTGTCCGTCTTGTTCGGCCACGGCTTCGGTGCGCCGGTTTTTCGCATCAAACGGCGCGAAGGAGACGGGAGCGACCGCCGGCCTGCCGTCGAAGATGTGCCGCTCCTTTGCCGCTGCCAGGAACGCGAGGTCGATCGGGTCCTGGTTGGCTTCCCGCGACGCGAGTGCGCCGGCGAACAGCACGTCAGCTTCCGTCGCGTGTTCCAGCGGGATCACCTCGGTGACCGCCAGCCGGTTCATGGTAATCGTGCCGGTCTTGTCCACGCACAGCACGTCCATCGTTGCCGCATCTTCCGCGGCGCTCAAGCGCGTGACCAGCACGCCGCGTTTCGCCAGTTCCTTCGACCCGACGGCCATGCTCACCGTGAACATGACGGGAAGGGAGAGCGGTATCGCGCTCGTCAACAGGATGAGCATGAGCGGGACCATCTCGAGGAGCGGCGTGCCGCGCATGAGGGACATTACGACCACCATGCCCAGCAGCGCGCCGACGACGAGGAACAGCCAGCGAACGATCCTGGCCACCACCGCGTCGATGTGGAACGTCGGTTGCGCCTGCTGTACGAGTTCCGTGGTGCGGCCAAAATAGGTCTTCGTTCCGGTCAGCATGACCACGCCGTTGCCTTCCCCCCGACGCACGACAGATCCCGACGAGAGTGCTTCGCCGGGAGCCTTGTCCGCATCCTTTGACTCGCCGGTGAGGGCCGACTGGTCAACGCTCAGCGTGCCGGTAAGAAGTTTCACGTCTGCAGGAATGATGTCGCCGGCGCGCATGCGGACGATGTCGCCGGGGACCAATTCCCGGGCTGGAACCACCTGCCACTTCGCCTCGCGCAGCACGCGCGAGCTGATCTGCAAGCGCCGCCGCAGCGTATCGACGACGCCGGCGGCACGGCGCTCCTGCATGAAGCTCACCACGGCATTGATGATGAGCAGCGCGCTTACCACGGCGAGATCCGAGTATTTGTGCAGAACGGCCGACAGGACCATGATCAGCTCGAGCATCCATGCCGACATACCCCAGAATTTCCCGAGGAATTTGAGGACCGGATGCCTCTTTCGTTCGGCCACTTCGTTGTAGCCGTGCTCCTGGCGACGCGCGTCCACCTCCGCGTGCGCGAGACCGGTTTCCGGATTCACGCGAAACGTCGCGAGGGTTTCTGCAACGGAAGCGGAAACGATGTCAGGAACCTGGGCAGTAGCTGGCATCAAACGCGGGGGAGCAGGTCCTGATTTCATTGTGGCCGATTGCATAGTGACTATCCTCCACAACG
>JADGRR010000402.1 GCA_017880745.1 Burkholderiales bacterium | reverse complement strand
CAAACTCGTGCAGCGCAACGCGATGCCGGTGTGGCGCGGCGAAGGCGACTTCCAGACGCTGCTGAAGAAAGACGCCGAGGTGAAGAAATACCTCAGCGACGCCGAGATAGAAGAGCAGTTCGATCTCGGCTACCACTTCAAGCACGTCGACACGATTTTCAGGCGCGTGTTCGGCGAAGCATGAGACGAAGCGAACCGCGCATGAGCAGAGTTTGCCGATAGCACACGGTTCGCAAGGCCGGCGTGATGAGCATCGTGCTCGCGGAAGGCGACGTTCGGCCGGGTGATGCCATCAGCGTCGAAATGCCCGCGGAACCGCACCGGCTACTTCAGCCGGTGTGACACCGGGGGTACACATTAACAACTGAATGGTAACCCCGGATCGGCTAATATCGCAGCGTGCCAGCACCTCCGACGATTCTTGTATTCGATTCCGGCCTTGGCGGCCTCACGGTCTTGCGTGAAGTCATCAAGGCAAGGCCCGACGCCCATTACATCTACGTCGCGGACGACGCGTTCTTTCCCTACGGTCACCATGGCGAGGAACAGATCATCGCGCGGGTGGTGCCGATGATCGGCGAGTTGATCGCCAGCCATACCCCCGATCTGATCGTGATCGCCTGCAATACAATTTCGACGCTGGTGATGGCGCATCTTCGCGAGGCTTATACGGTACCCTTTGTCGGGACGGTTCCGGCAATCAAGCCAGCCTGCGCAAGTTCCAGAACCAAGCGCGTGTCGGTGCTCGGCACCAAGGGCACCGTCAAGCGCGAATACACCAAGGCGCTGATCCGCGATTTCGCCCAAGGCTGCGAAGTAACGCTGGTAGGCGCGGCCGACCTCGCCTCGCTGGCCGAAGCGGCGCTGAGCGGCGTCGAGATAAGCGACCGCGAGATATTTGCCGAGATCGAGCCGTGTTTTGTCGGCGGCGGCGAAGGCGATCCGGCGCGCACCGACACTGTCGTGCTGGCTTGTACCCATTACCCGCTGCTGATGGATCGGCTGGTCCGGCTGGCGCCATGGCCGGTGGACTGGATCGACCCCGCGCCCGCGATTGCCAGGCGAGTGGCCGATTTGCTCGGGCCGCCCGGCAGCGAAGCCGATCATGCCGGGGCAGAGATGATTTTCACCTCCAAGCGGCCGCACACGCTGAGCCGTGCCGTGATGCCGTTCTTCGGCGGTCGCGTCCCCGCCTAGAGCGATATCGCGCTTTTCGAAGTCCTGCCGCGCTGTTAGCTTTTCAGGCCAACGCTCACCCGGACGGAGTTTTGGACTTGACGCAAGCCACGCCTGCACCGCTCAACCGGCTGCGTCAGAAAATCCGCGAAGCAGCGTGATTCCCCTGAACTGCAATCCAAGCGGAGCACCGACATGCCCATTGCACTGACCGTCGGTCTCGGCAGCTTCATCGCCGGATTGCGCTACCAGGATATTCCCAAGGACGCGATCCCCGTGATCCACACCGGCTTCACCGACTGCATCGGCGTCATGATCGCGGGGCGGGGCGAACCCCCGGCGCAATTGCTCAAGGCGGCGCTCTCGCCGCCCCCGGGCGAGGCGACGCTGCTCTTCGGCGCAGGCACGGCCCCGGCACCGGAGGCCGCCTGGATCAACGCCACCGCCGCGCACGCGCTCGACTTCGACGACGTCGCCCAGCGCGGCCACCCGAGCACCGTGCTGGTGCCGGCGATCCTGGCCGAGGCCGAAGCGATCGGCGCCTCTGGCGAAGCGATGGTGCTTGCCTACGCCGCAGGCTACGAAACCTGGGCCGAACTGGTGCGCCGCGACGCGGATGCGCACCACCAGAAGGGCTGGCACCCGACCGGTATTTTCGGCGCCATCGGCGCCGCGGCCGCCTGCGCTTCGCTGCGCCGCCTCAGCGCAGCGCAGGCGGCGCATGCGATCGCGCTCGGCGCCTCGCAAAGCGCCGGCATCATGGCGAACTTCGGCACCATGACCAAGCCCTTCCACGCCGGGCGCGCCGCGCATGCCGGCGTGATTTCGGCGCGACTCGCCGCCTCCGGTTTCACCGCAGCGCAGGACGCCCTGGAGCATCCGCAGGGTTTCCTCGCCGCGGTCTCCCCTGCCGGGCGCATCGACGTCGACTCGCCCGTGGAAGCAGGCCGCATGTGGAAGCTGTGCAAGGACCGCCTGAGCGTGAAGAAATATCCGCTGTGTTTCTGCACCCACCGCGCCCTTGACGGGATGCTCGATTTGCTCAAGGAGAGTCCGCTGGATTCGGCGCGGGTCGAGCGCGTGAACGTCTCCACCAGCCGGCGCAACACCACTATTCTGCGCAACCACCGGCCGCAGACGGGACTGGAGGCCAAATTCAGCATGGAGTTCGCGATGGCCTGCGCCATCGTCGCCGGCCGCGCCGGGCTCACTGAACTTACCGACGATTTCGTGCGCCGCGTCGATATTCAGTCGTTGATGCAGCGCGTGAGCGTAGCTCCGGACGATCGCGAGGACCCGGCCGCGCCGGGATACACGCCCGATGACCTCGTCACGGTCGCAATGAAAGACGGCAGGCGCCTCGCGAGCCGGAAAATTACTTCCGTGCGCGGCGGTCCGCAGGAGCCGCTGGCACGCGAGGAGCTGTGGGCGAAGTTCGACGATTGCCTGCGCGTCGGCGCGGCGGGCGTGCCGGCGCGCCCGCTGTTCGATTCCCTCATGTCGCTCGATCAGCTCGGGCATGTCAGCCGGCTGCCCGGCCTCGCCGTCTGATCACCTTTCGGGAGCATTGCCTTGAATACCTCTACCGACACGCCCAACGCCTACAAGCTTCCCGCCGAGATCGTCGAATACCGCGACGTGGCGCGCCGCATCGTGCGCGAGGAACTGCTGCCGCTCGAGCGCGAATTCCTGCCCCATCCCGGGCATGCCTACGGCCTGAAGGAAACGATCAATCTGCGCTCGGTATTCAAACCCGAGCTGGTCGAGCGGCTGATCAAGATATCGCGCGACACCGGCCTGTGGTATCTGATGGTGCCCGAACAGTACGGCGGCTCGGACCTGTCGATGCTCGCGCGCATCGCGATTCTGGAAGAGTTCATGTACACCGCGGTGCCCTTCCCGTTCGCCAGCGTGCCCAATATCCTGTATGAGTGCAAGGGCGATCAGGTGGAGCGCTTCCTCCAGCCGGTGATCGACGGCAACAAGACCACCTGCTTCGCGCAGACCGAGCCCAATGCCGGATCGGACCCGGGCGGCATGATGCAGACGCGCGCGGTGAAGGACGGCAGGCACTGGGTGCTCAACGGCACCAAGATGTGGATCTCGATGGCGGCCGAATCCGACATCGTGATGGTGCAGGCGGTGACCGATCCGGAAAAACGCCAGCGCGGCGGCATCACCATGTTCCTCGTCGACCGCAAGAACCCGGGGATGCATGTCGAGGAACCGGGCCTGAAGACCTGGCTCGGGCCACGGGCGGCGCAGAACATCATCCGCTTCGAGAATTGCCGCGTGCCGGAGGAGGACGTGCTCGGCGAGGTCGGCAAGGGCTTCACGCTGGGGCAGAAATGGCTGACCATCCACGACCGGCTGCTGCGCGGGCCGTACGCGCTGGGCAAGATGCAGCGCGGGCTCGACATGTCGATCGAGTGGGCCAAGCAGCGCATCACTTTCGGCAAACCGATCTCCGAGCGGCAGGCAATCCAGCGGCTG